>CABUUK010000016.1 GCA_902494765.1 uncultured Collinsella sp. | reverse complement strand
GTCGGCGACAGCGTCCCCGTCTCCCCCTCCGCAACCACACGCTGCGTCCAAGCCGGCATGGCAGCTTGTTCGGTCTGCAAGGCAGGCTCGTTCTGTGCAATCTGCTCATGCTGCATCAGCGACAACTCGCCGCACCCGGCAAAGCCCTCAACTTCGTCGAGTTCATCCGCCAGATTCACGCCGTGCACGTATCCCATATCTACAGCCGGGGAGTCGCCAGCATGCTGTGCCGGCCCTCCAGCGTCATCGTATACAAGGGGGTTCCGGGGGCGCCGACCATGCTCGGCTTCCGCTTTTCCATAATCATCAACACGCGGGCCTCTTGTAGCGCGAGGCGCCCCGGGTTCCCTATCAACAAAAGCATCGGGCTCAATCGTCATGCGCCGATCGGAATCAACCGCTCCCTCGCCCGCGCGCCCGTTGCCGCATATACTGTGCGCAGCGATGACCTCGGTCGCCCCCGCGCGAAACAGTCCCTCGATATCCGACGGATCGAGCGCTTCTATCAACACGACCACGCGACTCACGCGGCCTTCGGCCGTCAGGCGCGCAACAGTCTTGCGCACATCTTCGATATCAAACAGAGACGCCGCGATGATGGCAGCCCCGCGGCGCGACGGAAACGCCCGCGCCATGGAAACCAGCCCGTCCAGGTCACCCACGCGAAGCACCTGTGCACCCGCATCACGGCCCTCGACTTCCTGCTGCAACAGCCCGTAATCGCCGCACGCGCAGCACGCAAGCCAGATCGCCTTCATCACTCGTCGCCTCCGCTCTTTTTGCCGCGCGCCGTGGCGGGAATCGTCAAGCTGACCGTTCCCTTGCCCGAGGCTCCCAGCAGTTCCTTGACGTCTTCGGGGTCAGCCGCCAGCGTCACCCATTCGATCTTGCCCTCGCGCGTGGCACCGGAATTCTCACTGGTATCGATCACGTGCGCGCCGCACAGTCGATCGGTTACGCCATCTTTTTGCACGTACACGTCCACATAGCTGCCCACGCCCGTGGCACCGCCGACCGAGTGCTCGGCATCGACCGCCACCGAAACGGCGACCTTGCCCTTAGGCACCTCGAGCTTGTGGCTCTCGGCCTTGGTGTAGACATTGCAGATCACGGCGTTTTTGGGAATACGTGAAGTCGTCACGTCGCCGCGTACCTGGCGCAGCTCGGTCGCCGCGTCACGCGGCAGCAAACTCGTCAGCCATTCCTGGGTTATGACATTGGTCTCATCGAGGGTCTCGCCCACATCGATATCGCGCGCCGCGACGCATACCTCGACGCGATCGCCACCGTACTTGGCCAAGGTCTCAGCCTGGACCTGTTCGGCTTGCGAGCGGATCGACGAGCCGTAAACCATGCAGAGCAGAGCAGCGAGCACGCCCGCGACCAGACTGATGGCGATGCGCTTGCTCTTGTTCACGGCCGCTCCTCTCATGGCAGTGCCGGGCGAATGTCCGTACCACCATTGTCTGGGCGGTCAGAGCGCAAAGCGGCGCAATCGCGATCTTGGTTTTCGATGTCAAACCAATCGCTGACCAAAAGCTGACCAGCCCGTCAAGCTCGTGGCAAGGTTTTGGTCAGCACGTCAGCAAACTGCATGTTTCGAGGCTTTTCCGCAGCAAAAAAGCCGTCTCCCGAACAGTTGGGAGACGGCTGTCATAGGAAAAATCAATTACAGATGGACATCGGGATCGAGCATTTGAGCGCTCACGCGCATGGATGACGCCAGGTTTTGGAACGTTTCCAGACGCAGGCTGTCGATCTGCCCGGCGTCCTCGGCCTCGCGAACGGCGCAGCCCGGCTCATGGGTATGCGTGCAATCGCCAAACCGGCACGCGTGCGATGCCTCGACAATCTCGGGGAAGGCGCACGCCAGACCCCGCTCGTGACCCACGAGCGGTAGGCTGCGCAGGCCCGGGGCATCGGCGATCACGCCGGCGTCGCCCGGCAGCGCCACCATCACGCGCGCGACGGTAGTGTGACGGCCCTGGTCGTCGCGTTCGCGCACACCGCCGGTCGCCAACGTATCGTGGCCCAGCAGTGCATTGAGCAGCGTCGACTTGCCGGCACCCGACTCGCCCAGAATCATGGCGCAGCTCCCGGCAGGCACGCAGGCACGGACCTCGTCCAGGCCGCGGCCCTCGGCAGAAGACGTCACGATCACGCGCACGTCCGGGCCCACTAGGCGGCGCACGCGGTCCAGATCGCGCTCGAGCTCCTCGGCATCGCAGCGGTCAGCTTTGGTGAGCACCACCACCGGCTCGGCATCGCAGTCGAGCGCCAACACCAGCGAGCGCGCCACGCGGTCGAGCAGCACCTCACCGGCACCGAGCGCCTGCACGATTAGCACGCTATCCACGTTGGAGCAGAGCACCTGGCGCTCTCCACGGGCACGGCCGCGCCAACGCTCAAAGCTCGTACGGCGTGGCAGCACGCACTCAATCACGCCCATATCGTGCCCGGGAGCGCGGCGCACCACCACACGGTCGCCCACGGCAGGCAGCAGGACCTCGTCCTCGCCGCGCGACTTGGCAAACCCCACGGCATGCTCGGCGCGGAAGGCATCATCGGCAGTCGCCACCAGCGGAAACCCGCGATCCAAGCGCACCACGGCGCCAAGCTGCATCTGCTCGGGCTCCTCGGCATGTGCGCAAAAGTCGTCAAATGCCGCCTGCTGAGCTTCATCGACCGGCAGGTCATCGAACGCCGGAACATCCTGCAGCGCGTCGAGTCCCGGCACGTTTGCCAGCAGCTCCTCGGCTGATGCGGGGGCCTCGGTCGCAAGCTTCCGACGACGATCGCGCTTAGCCCGCGCCCCCGTCGTCTTTTTCTTCGCTTTAGCCTTAGCCTTGCCCACAAGCGCCTCCCAGCACCATAAATCACAACTGAGCAGGTATTTTAAATCAAAAAGAGCTGGCCGGGCAAAGCCCTAAATCAAAAAGAGCCGGTCGAGCAAACGCTCGATCGGCTCACAAACTTTCCCTCAGCTTATGGTCCCGAGAGGTTGTCCGAAGGCCCGACCGCCGAGAGGGGTTTCTTCTGAGCGATCCCGCAGCGCGAAGCGCGAGGACCAGCGAAGAAGAAACCCCGCAGGCGGTCGGGCCGGTGGGAGGGATGGCCTTTCGACCTACTCTTTTTCGACCGCGCGCATGATCGCCTTGTAGATCTCCATCAGCGGGATGATCAGGAAGGCCAGGCCCAGCGCGGCAAGAACGCCCTTGAGCTCAAGCGTCACAGGGCCAAAGAACATCTCGGCAAGCGTCGGCTGCACGGTCACGATCACCGTCAGCACCAGCGCCAGCGCGGCGGAAGCCCACAGCCACTTGTTCTGCTTCTTCATGGTGAACAGCGACGCACGACGGCTGCGCATATTGAAGCAGTGGAAAATCTCGACCATGTTGAGCGTGATGAACGCCATCATCACGCCTTCCTCGTCGGCATTGCCGGCAATCATATCGGCGATGTGGATGTAGCCCATGTCAAAGTACACGCCCACAAAGAAGCTCGCCAGCACCAGCACGGTGATGATTAGGCCCTGGACCACGCAGTCCAGACCCATATGTCCGGCAAAGACACCGTCCTTGGCGTTGCGCGGCTTGCGCTTCATGATGTCACCCTCGGCGTCCTCCATGCCCAGCGCGAGCGCGGGGAAACAGTCGGTGACCAGGTTCACCCACAGCAGCTGCACCGGCTGGAAGATGGTAAAGCCGATAAGCGTGGCGATGAATACCGAGAAGACCTCGGCAAGGTTGGCCGAAAGCAGGAACTGAATGACCTTGCGGATGTTGTCGTAGATGCGACGACCCTCTTCGCAGGCACCGATGATGGTGGCGAAATTGTCGTCGGCAAGCACCATGTCGGCGACGTTCTTGGTGACATCGGTACCGGTGATGCCCATGCCAACGCCGATGTCGGCGCGCTTGATGGACGGGGCGTCGTTGACGCCGTCGCCCGTCATGGCCACGATCTGGTCGCGCGACTTCCAAGCCTCGACGATGCGTGTCTTGTGCTCAGGCTGGACGCGGGCGTACACGCCGTAGTCCTCGATGTGCGCGTCGAGTTCCTCGTCGCTCATGCGATCAAGGTCGGCACCGGTGATGGCATGGCTGCGATCGGTGACGATGCCCAGCTGCTTGGCGATGGCCACGGCGGTGTCGATGTGGTCGCCCGTGATCATGACGGTGCGGATACCGGCATCGTGGGCCTCGCGGATGGCGTCGGCAACCTCGGGGCGGACCGGGTCAATCATGCCGGACAGGCCGCAGAAGACCAGGTCGTGCTCGAGCGCAGCGGGGCTGCAGTCGCTCGGGACCTCGGTGTAGGTGCGGCTTGCCAGCGCCAGTACGCGCAGGGCCTCGTCGGCCATGGCTTTGTTGGCGGCCACGAGCTCGGCACGACGCTCCTCGGTCAGCGGAACGACCTTGTCGCCGTCGTAGATATGGGTGCACAGGCCGATCACCACGTCGGGCGCGCCCTTGGTGTACTGCTCATACTCGCCGTCCAGAGTCTCGACGACCACGGACATCATCTTGCGGCCAGAGTCGAACGGGGCCTCACCCACACGCGGGTGCTCGGCGGCAAGGCCGGTGAGCCCCGCCTTGCCGGCGTCGTTGACGAGCGCGCACTCAGTCGGCTCGCCCACGGCCTCGCCCAGCCCCTCGTCCCACTGGGCATCGGAGCACAGAGCCATGCCGGCCAGGAACTTCTCCTTAGGTGCGGCGAGCTCGTGCTTGACGACGGTCATCTTGTTCTGGGTAAGGGTACCGGTCTTGTCTGAGCAGATGGTCTGCGTGCAGCCAAGGGTCTCGACGGCAGAGAGCTTGCGGATGATTGCCTGGCGCTTGGCCATCTTGGTCACGCCAAGCGACAGCACGATGGTCACGACGGCGACCAGGCCCTCGGGGATGGCAGCGACGGCGAGCGAGACGGCAACCATAAAGGTATCGAGCAGGGCGGTCGGGTCGGTAAGAACGTTGCCCACGCCGTGGCGGATGATATCAACGCCAAAGATGACGACGCAGATGACGATAACCATGATGGTGAGGATGCGGCTGAGCTCGGCAAGCTTCACCTGCAGCGGCGTGAGCTCTTCCTTGGCCTCGGCCAGGGCGCCGGCGATCTTACCCATCTCGGTGTTCATGCCGGTACCGACTACGACGGCGCGGCCACGGCCGTACACCACGGTGGAGCCCATGTAGCACATGTTCTTGCGGTCGCCGAGCGGCACGTCGTCGGTGCCGGCGGCGAGCTCGATCACGTTGGCATGCTTCTCGACAGGCACGGACTCGCCGGTGAGTGCAGCCTCTTCGATCTTCATCGTGGCGCTCTCGAGCACGCGGCAGTCGGCCGGGACGGAGTCGCCCGCCTCGAGCATGATCACATCGCCAGGCACGAGCTCGGCACTCGGCAGGTGCACGAGCTTGCCGTCGCGCAGAACCTTGGACTGCGCCGCGCTCATCTCCTGCAATGCCTCGAGAGCTTCCTCGCTCTTGGCCTCCTGAACCACGCCCAGCACCGAGTTGACGATAACGACGAACATGATGATGGCGACGTCGGCAAAGTCCGCCTCACCCTTGACCATGCCCGTGAGTGCACTGATGACGGCGGCAACGATCAGCATGATGACCATGGGGTCGGCCATCTGCTCAAAGAAGCGCTTCCACAACGGCGTCTTCTCGGCTTCCTCGAGCTTGTTAGGGCCTGTCTTGGCGAGGCGCGACGACGCCTCGTCGTTGCTCAGGCCGAGGTTCTCATCGACACCTTGGTCGCTGAGTACCTCCGCCGCGGCGGACAGGTATTCCTTTTGCATATAGAGTCCCCTCCTGGGATTCGGGCCACTCAGCAGATTGATGCCCGATCATAATTCCCAGGAGAAGGGCAAGGGCTCATCAAGGCTGCCGTGCTGAGCGGCAGTTGATAGTGGAGCTATGGTACCCCAAAGCGGCGCGTCTAGCCAAAACATTCCAATTGGAAACACGGCTCGAGTGCAACGATGCAGACCGTATGATGTTCGACATTGATAAAACGTTTTTTCTTCGGTGCATCATCAAACTGAAATATCGCCCAGATAGCAGCGGTTAGAACGGTTGGTAAAGTTTTTGCATATACCGTTTATTCGCAAAAAATGAACTTCTAATTCGGCATACGGTCGATTTTTTGGGGTATTCGGTCGGCATTTCGTTATAATCATCTCAGTTTTATTTCTTATGGTTTATCTATCAGCGCAAGACGATGTCAGATGGAGGTCTGAATGTACAAGCGCACCAAGATTGTATGCACCATGGGTCCCGCCTGCGATAGCGACGAGACCATCCGCGAGATGATCAAGGCGGGCATGAACGTCGCCCGTTTTAACTTCTCGCACGGATCCTACGACGAGCACCACGGTCGCATCGAGCGCGTCCGTCGTATTTCCAAGGAGCTCGGTCTGCCCGTCGGCATCCTGCTCGACACCAAGGGCCCCGAGGTCCGCACCGGCCTTCTGGTCGACGGCAAGAAGGTTGCCGTAAAGACCGGCGACAAGATCGTCGTCACCGCTCAGCCCACGTCCGAGGATTTCCACGGCACCTCTGAGCACATCTCCCTCGACTACCTGGCTCTGCCCTCCGAGGTCGAGAAGGGCTCCCTCATCCTGATCGATGACGGCCTGGTTGCCCTCGAGGTCGAGTCCGTCGACGGCCAGGACATGACCTGCGTCGTCAAGAACGACGGCCTGATCGGCGAGCGCAAGGGCGTCAACATGCCCAACGTCAACATCTCTCTGCCCGCCATCACCGAGCGCGATCGTCAGGACATCCTCTTTGGCCTGACCGAGAACATCGACTACATCGCCGCTTCCTTCATCCGTGACGGCGAGTCCGTCCGCGGCATCCGCAAGCTTTGCCGCGAGAACGGTGGCGAGCACGTGACGATCTTCCCGAAGATCGAGTGCGCCCTGGGCGTCGAGAACTTCGACGAGATTCTCGAGGCTTCCGACGGCATCATGGTCGCCCGTGGCGACCTGGGCATCGAGATCAAGCCCGAGCTCGTTCCGCACATCCAGAAGGAGATCATCGCTAAGTGCAACGCGGCCTACAAGCCCGTTATCACCGCTACGCAGATGCTCGACTCCATGCAGCAGAACCCGCGCCCGACGCGCGCCGAGGTTGCCGACGTCGCTAACGCCATCTACGACGGCACCGACGCCGTTATGCTTTCCGGCGAGTCCGCTGCCGGTAAGTACCCGGTCGAGGCCGTCAAGATGCAGGCCAGCATTGCTCTCGAGACCGAGAAGTACCTCCCGGCTCACGCTCCGCTCGAGGTTCCGGCTGACGCTCACGGCACCCGCGTCGTCAACAACGTTGTGGGTATGTCCGCTGTGAACATGGCCACCACCGTTGGCGCCAAGTGCATCACCGTGCCGACGACCACCGGTCGTACCGCTCGCCTGATTTCGCACTTCCGTCCCAACATGCCGATCTGCGCGTTCTCCCGCCACGAGTGGGCCGTCCAGCAGATGATCATGTACTGGGGCGTTATCCCGCACCAGGCCGAGATTACCCAGGGCACCGTCAACGGCACGATCGTCAAGGCGATTGAGACCGCTAAGGAGCTCGGCTACGTCAAGACCGGCGACCTGACCGTCGCTACCGCCGGCGATCCCCGCATGAGCGTCCAGCTCGAGGACAAGGTCTCCTCGACCAACGTCGCTTACGTCGCTCAGGTGCGCTAAGTCGTACTTGCAAGCACACTTGCATTGCAAAGGGCCCGGAAGGCAAAGCCTTCCGGGCCCTTTTTCTGTGCCAATGCCGGCGCACAGCAAAACACGCACTCATTTCTTTACCAAATGTGCGAAATCCACCCTTCGAGGCCCAAAAATAAAGTCCCAAGCGCTAAAAGTGTTCGCCCGGTGGCAAACCCACACCTTAACCGACGCTGATAAATCGTTTTAGCAAGAGTCAGATCGACCTGGTTTTCGGAAGTGCGGGGAAAAATTGCTTACCTCCGAGTACAAACCCTTTTATTTCAACAAAACCCCTGATAAAGTTGGCTCAAATACCGCTTGTGCTTTGCCTGTTTGTCTTTTTCCCCGCACTTCCGAAACCGATAGCTTTTCTAGCCCAAACTACGCTCAAACGATCGGATCGCTATGTCATTTCTTGCCTGCGGACCCACGGCTTTTCAGTACTATCGCATCCCGCCCCAGATACTGGGACTCTATCCGGCAATCCTGCCGCCCGACCATGACCATCGCTTGGTGAACTACTCAAAACAACCAGTATTTAAAGACTTGCTCGGCACACCAGTTTGGAGATTCGTGGGCGAAAGAAAACAGCGCACGAACGGAAAGCTATTTCATAGCCGTCTGCTAACCCAAGAGCCGCCTCCTGGATCGTTTAGGCAGACTGAGCATGGATTTGATGTCACGTCCCCGGAGTTCACGCTGCTCAGCCTTGCCACGCAGGTCTCACGCAGCCAGTTACTCATGGCTTGCTACGAGATGTGCGGCTCCTTTGCAGTGTTTAAGCCCTGCGAGCGAACGCAACAACAACTCGATGAAGCTATTTCTCTTAAGCTCATTCCGCCCAGCTGCGGCTGGAAGCGAGTTAACGACACCAAGGGCAATGACACCAACTTGTGGAAGCGCACGCCGCTTCTTACCGCAGCGGATATCGCCGCGTTCGCCAAGCAGGCCGCAGGCCTGCGCGGCGTTAAGCAGCTCCGCTGGGCCGCCGAGCGCATGACAGGACAGACCGCCTCGCCCTTTGAAGTCCAGACGTCAATTCTCATCTCGCTCCCCCGCGATGAGGGCGGTCTGGGCATCGACATCACCAATAACGCGCGCATCCCGCTCAGCGAAGCCGCGCGTTCGCTGTATGACAAAACCTGCTGCTACGCCGATATCCTCATCGAAAGCGCCACCGACAGCATGGACGTCATCCTTGAATGCCAAGGCCGCTCCGCCCACGACAGCGAAGCCGCGAGCCTCTCCGATGCCGAGCGCGCCACCGCACTCACAAGCATGGGCTACGACGTCATCCAAATTACCTATGACCAGATCAAGGAGAAGAAGAGCTTCAACCACATAGCCGAGCTCATCCATAAAAAGGCCGGGCTTCCCCACATCCCAAAGACCAAACAGGAGCGCATTGCCGAAGATACCTTACGGCAAGAGCTACTTGTCGATTGGGTTGAGCTATTCACTGCCGGGCCGGCCAGCTAGCAGCTAGCAATCAGGGGCAGCGCAGGCACATCGGGCGATTCGACACGGGCGGCAAAACCCGCCTCGGTCAGCTCGATGACCTCGGTAAACGTTGCGTCGAAGAATTCCTCGGTTAGCAGGCGGTATGGCGGATGGTCGGGATCGCCGGGGTTTTCGCGTACAATCTCGTGCATGACGCCGATGGTCTTGAGCACATACTCCTTATGGATGGGATACTGCCCAAAACGCGTCGCCGCAGTATACAGGCGATCGGTCGCGCGCGGAATCGAAACAATGCCGAGCGTCTTGCCGAACCAGTCAAAGTCGCCTTGCTTTTTAATGCGGAACTCCTCGCACGGCTTGCCGCCGTGCGCCTCCAGGTACTGATTCACGCGCGTATTCCATACGGTATCGGCCACCAGATGCGACCAGACACCCAGTGTCAAATCGAGCAACGACTGCGCCACATCTTCGGACGCAAGCGAGAACTCACGAGCGCCGGGACCGACAACCGGCTCAGCATCCCTGTAGCGCTGGGGATAGTGCACGCGATTCAGTCGCTCGCGCTCCTCGATAATCGAGGTCGCCGCGGCTGGCGCACCGGTGGGCGAACTTTTAAGCAACGGTGCCACATAGGTATCCCAGAACTCGTGCTCACGCGGCTTAGGGATAGGCTCGGGCTTGGCAAAGTGCGTAATGCGGTACGGGATGGGATCGGCGATGCCAGGGACCATATAGCCCACGAAAATATCCGGAACCACGCAGCCAAACAAAAAGGCATTGCGGTCGCGCACGCTCTTGGCAAGCGCACCGGTGCGCTCCAGCAAACGCTCCGTCTGAGCGATATGAATGTTCCAGCTTGGCATAGCCACCCCCATAAAAAACCTGGATAACTATACCATCACGGCAAAGCCGCGCGAGCGGCTACGCACGCTCTACGCAGCAACTAGTCCGTAGCACCGCTTTCGGTTCCATACGACGGCGAAGGCGCCTCGACCACATGGTGATATCGATCGATATAGATTGCACGGGCACTCAGGCGTCGCACCAAATCCTGGTGATGTGTGCTCATCAAGACCGTCTTACCCGCCGCGACGTAGGCCAGCAAGAAGTTGACCACGATGTCGCATGAATCCTCGTCGAGCCCATTAGTAGGTTCGTCGAGAACCAAGATATCGGGGTTCATCGATACGACTGCCGCCAGCGCCACACGCTTCTTTTGCCCACCCGAAAGCTGATAGGGCGAGGCATCGACCAGGTCGGCAACTTGAAACAGTTCTATGGCATCGTGCACGCGACGGTCGAGCTCGTCTGCCGGCAGCCCCATCTGCGCGGGACCAAAAGCAACTTCCTCACCCACCGTAGCGCAGAACAACTGGGCGTCGGCATTCTGGAACACAAAGCCCACGCGCTGATGGAACCGCTGGGCCGTCGCGGAATCCTTGAGATATGCCGCATCGACCATACACCCGTCAAACAGGTATGCCCCTGCGTCCGCGAGTTCAAGGCCGTTAATAAGACGCATAATCGTCGTCTTACCGCAGCCGTTGGGACCGAGCAGGGCAACGAGTTCACCACGATCGACCTGCAGCGACACGCCATCGACAACCGTATGCCCCGCATAGGAGAACACCACGTCGCGCAACTCAATAAGCGGCGCGCCCTCGGCGCCGCCCGCACCGTTCGTGCCCGCCGCACTATTCATATCGATCGTCAAAACGTCGCCCTTCCCTACTCACATCGACGGCTAGACCGCCCGCGCTACAGTACCGCACACAACACGGCGAGCAACGCCACGCCGACCGCATAGACCCCATCGCGCCAGCCAAAGCCGCTCCGCGCGGGAGCCGGATACGCGCCGGCAAAGCCGCGGCAGAGCATGGCCTCGTCCATCGCGCGGCTGCATTCCATCGCCTTGATAAAGGTCATGCCCATGATACCCGCGACCGAGTCGGTGCGCGAAAACCCCTCAGGCGCGCGACCCACACTGCGCAGCATGACCGATTCGGTCAGATCGTGCGCCGTTCGGCCCAGCACCTCGATGTGCTTGAGCGCCATATCAAACGTAAAGATGACCTCGTCGGGTAGATGCAGCATCTTGAGCGCCGCCGACATGCGGCTCCAGGTAAGCGTCCACGAAACGCCCAGCACCAGCGACACATTAATGAAGGTCTTGAGCGCGATCTTGAGCATGGCGCCCGTGGCAGACGCGCCCAGCAGCAGGGCAGGCAATGCCAGAACCACCGCAAGCCCCGTGGCGCCGAGCGCCGGTACAATGGTCGCACGCAGCCCGCGTGCGGGGCGCACCGCGACCAGCACCAGCGCAATGGCCGCCATCAACATGAGGTACAGCGGGCTTTGTGTCAGGCACACGCACAGGACGCAAACGAATATCCCCACCAGGCGCACCGGAGCCGAAACGCAAGAAAGGGCGCGGTCGACCATCGACCCGCCCTCGTGCGCGCCTCCACCCAGGCGAACCCGCTCAAGCAGGCTCGCCAGGTGCAGGACGTTCTTTTGCATCACGCGATGACGAGCGCCCGTGGGCTCGTAACGCTGCTCGACCGCAAGCCAGCTAGGCAGCTCGGCTATTGCCATGAGCACCGCTTTCCTTAACCGTCAGCGAGATCAGACGGAATGCGATGGTAAGCACCGCCACGCCAATCACGCCGGACAGGATATACATGGCAGCCTGGCCGGCAAAGCCAAGGCCCTGCTCCTCGGAATAGGCCTGCAGATAATCGCCCGTGGGCAGAGCGTCGGCAAAGGTCGGGGTGTCGAGGCCGACCGAAGCCTGCAGACTGTCGTCACCAGCCTCCTGAACGGCGGTCGCGGCGCCCTCAGCGTCCCACTCGCCCCAGGCGTCACCCGTGGCCAGCAGGCCCAGCGGCGTGGCCACGACAAGCACGGCGACCAGGATGAACGTGGGGACCAGCGAGGTCTTCTTGGCGGTTGCGCCCTCGGTCTCAAGCAGGCCGTCGGAAGCCTCGGGGCCGACGATAATGCTCGGCGCCGTCTTCTTGATAAAACCGTAGATGGCGGCCGTCGCTACGCCCTCGACCACGCCGGCAACCAGCATATGTGGGATCAACATGGCCGGAATAGCCACGGACAGCGGGAAGGGGCAGTACAGCGGCGCGCCCGAAGCGTTGGTAAAGAGCATCGGCTGAATACCAAACTCGATTGCCGCGCACAGGGCCGCCAGGCACAGGCCGACCCAGCCGCTTACGATGGCCGAAACCGAGGTGCCCCAGCTTTTGTCGTGCAAACGGCTGTTGAGCGCACGGAACACGATAGCAGCGGCAAACGGCAGCACGAAGGCCATGTTAAAGCAGTTGGCGCCAAAGGACAGGATGCCGCCGTCGCCAAACAGCAGCGCCTGCAGCGCCAGCGCGACCGAGACAGCGATAGCCGCGGCCTCCGGGCCCAGCAACAGCGCGATGAGCGCGCCGCCGACGGCGTGACCAGTGGTGCCGCCGGGCAGCGGCACGTTGAACATCATGAGCAAGAAGGAGAACGCGGCGCAGATGCCCAGGAAAGCCATGTGCTTGCGATCGAGCGTGGCGCGCACCTTCTTGATGCAGTGGACCCAAACGGGCACCATCGCCACCGCCATGACGGCATCGGTCTGCGGGGACAGATAATTATCTGGAATGTGCATGCACGCCTCCCGGTTATCGGCGCACGGAATTGCAACGCCGTTTGAATCACCTTTCCAGTGTTACGTAATGTCAGATTCGTAACACGACGCGGGCTATCATAGCAAAACGGCGCACTGCCGACAAAGCAGCACGCCGTTATGTAATGCGCGTGTCATATATGCAGGCTCAACGGTGCCTTATACCGGGCATAGCAGTCACGTAGGACTCGGCAGCAGCCACCGCTGACCCATACCCCAGCGCAGGACCTAGCCGCGGACCTCGCCGTTTACGCCCTTGCACACCTTGGTGACGATCTTCTGGTGCGCTTTTTCGACCTCTTCGCTGGTGAGCGTGTGGTCGTCGGAGCGATACGTAAGCGCAAAGGCCATGGACTTCTTGCCCGCACCGATACGGATGGGATCGCGGTAGACGTCGAACAGGCGCACGCCCTCGAGCAGCTTGCCGCCGGCGCTGGTAATACGGCGCTCAAGATCCTCGCAGGTCACAGCGTTGTCGACCACGATAGCAAGGTCGTGTTCAACAGCCGGGTACTGCGAGAACTCGCGGTAGTTCTCCTGGTTGCGGGCGCCCTTGATCAGCTTGTCCAGATCGAGCTCAAAGGCAACGACGACCTCGTCAATGCCCATAGCCTCGCGCGCCTCGGGGTGGATCTCGCCAACCCAGCCCAGCACGGTACCGCCCGAGAGCACCTCGGCAGCACGACCCGGCTGCAGGAAGGCATAGCCCTCGCCCTCGACGGGACGGAAGCGAACCTTCTCGATGCGCAGCTGGGCGAGCAACTCCTCGACGATGCCCTTGCCAAAGAAGAAGCGCAACTTGCGGTACTTCATGCTCCAGGACTGCTCGCTCCACTGGCCCGAGAGCACACCCGCCACGGACTTGGTCTCCTTGGGCAGGCTGGCATTCTCGCGACCGTGGAACAGGCTGCCGACCTCGTACAGGTGTACGTTGGGCGTACCGTGCGCCTCGTTGTAGGCCACGGACTGCAGCAGACCCGGCAGCAGCGAACGACGCATCTCGGTCTGCTCAGCTACCAGCGGGTTCATGAGCACCACGGGGCAGCCGCGGCCCTCGGTGGACATGCCAATCTTCTCCAGGTCGCCCGGGGCGGCAAAGCCAAAGGTCGTGGTCTCGTTGAGGCCACAGGCGCGCAGGATCTCGCCAACCTTGCGGGTAAGCTTCTGCTCGCGCGTCAGACCGCCGATGTGGTTCTTGGCAGCCGGAATGGTCGCCGTGACGCGACCCATGCCCCACAGGCGCAGGACCTCCTCGATCAGGTCGATCTCACGCGGCAGGTCGGGACGGAAGCTCGGCGGCGTGACCATAAAGTCCTCGCCGTCGCGCTCGACGGTGCAGCCCAGGCGGGTGAGCGAGCGCTCGATAAAGTCGGGCTCGATGTCGGCACCGCAGATGGCGTGCACGCGGGCCAGGCGCAGCTTAATGCTGTCGATGGTCTTGGGCGCGGGGAAAACGTCGACATAGCCGGGAGCAACCTCGCCGCCGGCGATCTCCTCGATGAGCGCGCACGTCACATTGGCGACGTCCACGCAGCCGGTCTCGTCGACCTGGCGCTCAAAGCGGATGGAGGCGTCGGAGATCAGCGAAAGGTCGCGGCTGGTGTGCGAGGTGCGGCCGGCGTTGAAGCAGGCACTCTCGACCATCACGTCAACGGTATCGTCCTCGATCTCGGAATCCATGCCACCCATAACGCCGGCCAACGCCACGGGGCGCTCGCCGTCGGTGATGAGGCCCATGCCGGCGTCGAGCACGCGCTCCTCGCCGTCGAGCGTCGTGAACTTCTCGTCCTGCTGGGCGGCACGAACCACCACACGACGGTGGCCATCGCGCTCGGCAAAGGTGTCCAGGTCAAAGGCGTGCAGCGGCTGACCGGTGAGCATCATCACGTAGTTGGTGATGTCGACGATGTTGTTGTGCGGGCGCACGCCCAGGGCGTTGAGGCGCTTGACCATCCAGTCTGGCGACGGGCCGACCTTGACGTTGCGCACGATGCGGGCAACGTAGCGGTCGCACAGGCCCTCGTCGGCGATCTCGACAGAAAGCTCGTCGTCGGTCGCGCGGCCGGTCTCGACCTTGATGGCGGGCAGCTCAACGTGGAAATCGCGGTCGAAGATGGCGCCGGTCTCGCGGGCCATGCCGATCATGGACAGGCAGTCGGGACGGTTGGGCGTGATCTCACAGTCGAGCACGGTGTCGCTCGAGCCCACGTACTCGGCAAACGGCATGCCGCAGGGCGTATCCTCGGGCAGGATCATGATGCCGGAGTGGTCGCCACCCAGGCCGAGCTCGCGCGCGGAGCAGTTCATGCCCATGGACACGACGCCGCGAAGCTTGCTCTTCTTGATCTTAACGTCGCCGGGAAGCACGGCGCCAATCATGGCCGTGACGATGTGGTCGCCGGCCTCGAAGTTCTGCGCGCCGCAGACGATCTGCAGCGGAGCGGGATTGCCGTCGGCGTCGAGATTCTTGTCGCCCACATCGACCGAGCACACATACATGTGGTCGCTATCGGGGTGCGGGATCTTGGTGAGCACCTTGGCGGTCACCACGTGGTCGAAGGACTCGCCCACAGTGTCGATCGCCTCGACCTCGGTGCCGGTACGGATATATTCGTCCGAAAGGGTCTTGGGATCCTCCGGAATATCGATCATGGTCTTGAGCCAGTCGTAAGAAACGCGCATCTAACTGGTCTCCTTTCATAAATGCGGCTTTGAGCCGGAAACTGCAACTAAGAAGAAAGCGTTCTAGAACTGGTTCAAGAACCTCATGTCACCAGTCATCAACGTGCGCAGGTCGGGCAGGTCGTAGCGCAGGGCAGCGACGCGCTCGGCACCAATGCCAAAGGCGAAGCCGGTGTACTTCTCGGGGTCGATGCCGCAGTTGATCAGGACGTTGGGGTCGACCATGCCGCAGCCCAGGATCTCGATCCAGCCGCTGTGCTTGCAGAAGTTGCAGCCCTTGCCGCCGCAGACGTGGCAGCTCACGTCCACCTCGCAGCTAGGCTCGGTGAAGGGGAAGAAGTGCGGACGGTAGCGCGTCTTGCGGTCCTCGCCAAACATGCACTTAACAAAGTAGTCGAGCGTGCCCTTCAGGTCGCCAAAGGTGATACCCTCGTCGACGACCAGGCCCTCGATCTGGTTGAACTGCGGCAGGTGGCAGGCGTCGGCCGTATCGGGACGGTAGACGGTGCCCGGGCAGATCATGTAGATGGGCGGCTTCTGCGACTCCATGGTGTGGATCTGTACGCCCGAGGTCTGGGTGCGCAGCAGCACGTCGGACTCGCCATGGGCGTGAGCCTCGGGGTGCGCGACGCTGCCGGGGTTGTTATCGACCACGTAGAAGGTATCGCGGGCCGAGCGGCTCGGGTGATCCATGGGGGCGTTGAGCGCAGTGAAGTTGTAGTAGGAAGTATCGACCATGGGGCCGGACTCGACGGTGTAGCCGATGCCGCAGAAGATGTCCTCGGCCTCCTCGATGATCTGCTTGATCAGGTGCTGGTGACCGATCTGCGGACGGATGCCCGGCAGCGTGATGTCGACGGCCTCGTGCTCGAGTGCGTGCTTGAGGGCGGCGGCCTTCATCTCGGTGGTGCGCTCGTCGAGCATGCCCTCGATCAGCTGGCGCATCTCGTTGGCGCGCTTGCCCATCATGGGACGATCCTCGGGGGCGAGTTTGCCCATCATGCGCATCAGGCCGGTGATACGGCCTTTGCGGCCGAGCAGCTCAACGCGCGCAGCCTCGAGCTTGGCGGCGTCGTCGGCGCTAGTGACGAGCTCCTTGGCCTCTTCCTCGAGTTTGACCAGATCATCAATCAGACTCATGTCTTCCCTTTCGTCTCTCGCGTTCCCCGCTTGCCAAGGCGGCTGCCGCCGTCTGACGTTGCGAAAACGCGGCCCGGTTCGGTAACAAAAAACCGCCCTCGGGCATGTGCATTGCCCAAGGACGGTTGAATTCCGCGGTACCACCTTGTTTGACCCGGCGGATGTCTGGCCCGCCGCGCCCACTCTGTGCCTCTTGTCGCGAGGCTCACGGCTTCCCTACTGGGACTTTGCTGCCACTGGCCGCGTGCCCGTTGAGGTCGCTGCTCGGGAGTGAACGCTTGGCCCTTGCCACCGCAGGAAGGCTTGCAGCCCATGACCTTCCCTCTCTTGCCGGCGACGCGGCGGGCAAAACCCTCTCCGTCAACGCATTGGGCTATAGGATAACACATTTCGCGAGCGCATCGCCGCGTTCCGTTTTGTTCGCGCTGGGTACAAGGCAGGTAGCTGTGCAAACTGGCCGCGCACCCGCCTGCGGCGCTCGGCCTGCGAGATTAAGGATACGGTATGGGAAAGAAACTCGATAAGAAGGCCAAGGCCGCCGTGGCAAAGGCCGCCAAGGGCGTCAAGGCCGCTAAAGTCGACAAGGCCGTCAAAAAGTTCCGCAAACTCGAGGGCAAGCTGTGGACTCGCGAGTACCTGCTCAAGATTGCCGAGTTCGATGGAGCGACGATTGCTCCTGCCAACGGCGCTGCCGCCCGTGCCGACGCCATGGGCACGCTTGCCGGCGAACATCACAAGCTACTGACCAGCGAGAAGTCCGTTGAGCTCGTACGCTCGTTAGCGCGCGAGACGGTTGCAGGCGGCAAAATCGACGACCCGCAGCTGCTCGACGAGATCCGCGTGCTCGGCCGCGACCAGCGCGAGGCAAGCGTTATTCCTACCGAGGAGGCCGAAGCCTGGACCAGGCTCACCTGCGAGGCCGACGCCGTGTGGCACAAGGCCAAGACGGCCAACGACTGGGCGAGCTTTGAGCCCTATGTGGATAGAATCGTCGCCCAACTTAAGCATCAGGCCGAACTCATGGACCCCAAGCGCGACCCATACGACGTTTGGCTCGACCAGTACGAGCGCGGCCTTTCCGCCAAGAGCTTCGACGCGTTTTGCGAGGAGGTCAAGGCCACGGTCGTGCCGCTCGTGCACGCCATCGGCGAGCGCGGCCAGCAGCCCGATGCCGACTTTTTGCACGCCCGCGTGCCCGAGGCCGCCCAGCGCGCCATGAGCTTCGACCTGATGAAGCTCGTCGGCCTGAACCTGGACGACACCACGCTTGCCTTTACCGAGCACCCGTTTAGCGAGGGCTTTGCCGTAGGTGACGCGCGCATCGCGACACACATCTACGAGGACGATTGCATCTCCAACGTCTACAGCATCATCCACGAGGCGGGGCACACTATGTACGAGCTGGGCGTCAATCCCTCCTATGCGCGCACCTGCCTGGAGGGCGGCACCTCCATGGGCATCCACGAGAGCCAGAGCCGCTTCTTTGAGAACACCGTGGGCCGCAGCCGTGCCTTTATGGGACCGCTGCTCGAGGTGCTGCGCCGCCACGCACCCGAGGTCTACGGCGACGTCGACGAGGACACGCTCTACCACGCCGTGAACATCGCGCAGCCTTCGCTGATCCGCACCGAGGCCGACGAGCTCACCTATCCGCTGCACGTTATGGTGCGCTACGAGATCGAGCGCATGCTGTTTGCCGGCGAGGCCACGGCCAAGGACATCCCCGCGCTTTGGAACCGCTTCATGGATGAGTACCTGGGCATTCCCGTTCCCGACGACACGCACGGCTGTCTACAGGATACGCACTGGAGCGGCGGCTCGTTTGGCTACTTCCCCACCTATGCGCTGGGCAGTGCCTACGATGCCATGTTTGTGCCGGCCATGTGCCGCGACGGTGTCGACCTTACCGACGCCTGCGCGAGCGGCGACCTGACACCCGTCCGCGCCTGGCTGGGCGAGCACATTTGGCAGTGGGGCCGCGCCAAGGACGCGCCGGAGCTCATCAAGGGCGCGTGCGGCATGGCGTTCGATGCCCGCTACTACTGCAGCTACCTGCAGGACAAGTTCACCACGCTCTACGAGCTGTAAGGCATAACCGACACGCCAACGCAAAGGGGACGCCGCGAAACCAATCCGCAGCGTCCCCTTTTTTCGCCCAATAACTAGGTACCCAATGACTAGTTCGTTGACGCTAATGACTTGGCAATGTCAGCGAAAACGGCCCCAAGCGAGCAAGGTGACGTGAAATGAAAGGGCGCTGACCTTCTGGTCGCACCCTTGAAATTGAACGTCAGATTGCCGCTTGGGGCCGTTTGCAGCGTCGAGCAGTTACGCGGTTTGGTAAAACCGCGTAACTAAAGAGCCTCGAGCGCGTTGGCGATGCGCTTCATGGCGGCATCGGCGGATGCTTGGCCGGGCGCCTCGGCCAGCACGCGGATAACCGACTCGGTTCCGCTCTTGCGCACGAGCACGCGGCCCTCGCCTGCCAGCGCAGCCTCGGCCTCGGCGATGGCGTTCTGCACGCCCATGTTCTCGAGCGCGGCGTCCTTGTCCGCCACGTGCACGGCCACCTGCGCCTGCGGCAGCAGCTTGCACGGAGCCGTGAGCTGCGAGAGCGTCTCGCGCTCGGCACGAATCACTTCCATCACGCGCAGCGAAGTCATAATGCCGTCGCCCGTGCGCTCGATATCGCCAAAGATCGTATGGCCCGTCTGCTCGCCGCCCAGGCTGTAACCGCCCTCGCGCATCTTGGCATACACGTGACGGTCACCCACGCCGCTGGTCACGGCACTCAGACCGGCAAGCTCCAACGACTTGATCAGGCCAAAGTTGCTGGCGATCGTCGGCACCACGGTACCGCCCGAAAGGCGACCGTGCTTGTTCAGATACACGCCGCACACGTACAGGATCTGGTCGCCGTCTACCACGCGACCGCGCTCATCCACGGCCAGGCAGCGGTCGGCATCGCCATCGTAGGCAAAACCCACGTCCAGGCCCTGCTCCACCACATGGCGCTGCAGGCGCTCCATATGCGTGGAGCCGCAATCGACGTTGATGTTAAAGCCATCGGGCGCGGCATTGATCACGCGCACGTCGGCACCGAGCGCGTCAAACACCGGCTTGGCCACCGAGGAAGCCGAGCCGTTGGCGCAGTCGATACCGATCTTGACGCCCTGCAGCGAAAAGTTCGCACTTGCAATGAGCGAAGCAATGTAGCGGTTGCGGCCCTGCATGTAGTCCACCGTGGCACCGATGTGGTTGCCCGTGGCCAGCGGAACTTCGCTCTTGCCATCGATGTAGTCCTCGATGAGCTCCAGTACGTCCTCGTCCATCTTAAAACCGTCGCTATTGACGAGCTTAATGCCGTTATCGCAAAACGGGTTGTGGCTTGCGCTGATCATGATGCCGCAATCGAAGCAGCCTTCCACGGTCTGATGCGCTACGCCCGGCGTGGGGATCACGTGCAGCATATAGGCGTCCGCACCGCTCGCGACCAGGCCGCTCACCAGCGCCGCCTCGAACATGTAACTCGAGCGACGTGTGTCCTTGCCCACGATGACGCGCGCCTTAGCACTGCGGTTGGCGCCGTAATACCAGCCCACAAAACGGCCAATCTTATAAGCGTGCTCTACCGTCAGCCCAACGTTGGCCTCACCGCGAAAGCCGTCGGTGCCAAAGTACTTCATGCGCTCTCCTTACAAAATAGGGGCGAACAGATTGCCTGTCCGCCCCAAAATGGTACTCGATTATCTGCGCTACCAGAAAAACCCTACGCCGACGCGCTGTCGCGAGCCGCCTGGCATGTAGGAGTCTGACGCAGCGTAAGCGGCTTGTCCCCCGCCTCGGCCGACGTGGTCAGCGTATACGTGATCGTCGTCGTCTCGCCAGCATGCAGGTCAACGGTGCCCGAATAGAAGGGGATTCCATGCCACGTAGCGGCGCCAAGACCAAACTGTGTGCCCTCAACCGTAAGGTCACTGATGTTGCCGCCCGTCGGGGCAAACAACGAGACATTCAGGCGTTCGTCGTCACGCGCGGCATCGGGTGCGCTCGCCGCGACGTAGTCGGGCAGCTTGCCTGCCTCCTCCTGCGTCATGATGTTCGTCAGGGTAACGGTGATGCGATACGAGCACGTGCCGTCACCGTTCTTGATGCCCTGGCCAATCTGCGTATCGGCGTTCAGGTACCAGTCGAGCTTGGAGAAGCTCAGGTTGTTAAAGTAAACGCCGGCAACAGGATCGGCACTCGGGTCATCCGGATCGGGCAGCGAAGCGTCAATGCCCGTCTCTTTGATGGCATTCTGCTCATCATCGTTTCTCATCCAAGCAATCAGACGGCCCTCTTCGGCACCGCGCTCGAATGCACCGACAAGCTTTGTAACGTCGACGTCACCGATGCCACCGAGAATCTTGTCGAAGGCGGCGCTGGCAACAGCCGCAAAGATGCCGTCCGATTCCTCGACCGGATAGTTCCAATACACATCGTGCATGAGGACCTTTGCGGCGTTGGAGCCGTCGACAACCGTTCCGTCGGGCAGCGACACGTTACCGACCAGGCCCAGCAGATACTGCAGGAACACCGGGTCGATACCGATGACGCCATCAACGTCCTGACCATATTGAGATTTCCACAGGGCTGCGACACGCTGCGAGTTGCGGGGCCAATCAGGCGAATAGGTATTGCCCGAGTTGTACAGGTTACTGTGGTTGCCGAACAGTGCCTCATCCTCTTCGTCGACGCTCTCGACTGCCTCATCCTCACTGAGTCCAATGCGGGGAACAAACTCGCCAATCGACATCTGGCCGTCGGTGACCGAAATCAGGCCCTGCGAACCGCCAAAGCCGCCGCAGGCACGAATCTCGACGTTGTTCATGGCGTACACAAGGTAGTTGCGCGTCTGGCCGTTGGCGCCGAGCATCTGGGGAAGGACGGGGGCGACCTTCTCCGCCGCGTCAACCGCGCCGTTGAGGGTGGCAAAGCCGTCCTTGGCCTTATCGACCAGCTCGGTCACCTGGGAAATATGAGTATCGCCAATGCCCTGGATCTTCTCATTGGCGCTCTTGAACACCTTCGAGCTGCTGGAAAGCGAATCGGCAACGGCCTGCAGCGCGGACACGTTAATCATGCCGTCCTGGAACAGCTTGCCGGGCGTGGCCTGCGAAAGGTTGTCGGCCATGGGAACCAGCGCGTTGCTCGAGACATCGGACAGGGCATCAATCATGGTGCGGGCTGCGTTGATGTCACTGCCATACACCGGGATAAACGAAGCCGCCGTCCACAGCGGGCTCGAAGTCTCCGCCTTCATGCTGTCGCAGAGCTCATCGATCTTCTTCGCGTCGTCAGGCAGCGTCGAAAAATCGCCCGACGTGACCTTGTCCTTAAGGCCACCGACGATCTCGACAGCCTCCTTCGCTTCGCTCTTTACGGTCTTTGCCGAGTTAAGCAGCATAAAGCCACTTGCGCCAAGCGCAACGAGAAGCACCGCGACTACAGCGGCAATAATGGCGCCGGTGTGACGCTTTTTGCGCTCGCCCTTGCGATGGCGATGACGGACCAGACCGTCAGAGGTCGAACTCGACGAAGCGTCGCTACCGTAGTTCAAGCCAAAATCGTAATAATCTTCCTTGGAACCCGAGCCCGCAAACTCGGTACCGCTATCATCCAGGCGGGCGAACGTGCCAGTCTCGGAGGCGCCGGTGTAAATCGTGCCGAGGTTACCCGTAAGCCCCGCGCCACCGGCAGAGGGAGTTTTGTTGTCGGCCTTGCCGGCATTAACGTTGCCGGCGGCATTCGCGGCGTTGGCAGCACCTGCGTTGTTCGCAGGTACCGAAGGAGCCCCGCTCGGCTGCGACGCGGAGGTTGCACCGCCCGCAAAGACATTCCCTCTTGCACGGCCGGTCTTTTTTGCCTTTTGAGACTGCTCATACAGAGCGGTAAACATCGCCGTCTCGCCCGGGGACACGCGCTTACCGGAACCGCCCTGTCCAGCGCCGCCCGGCGTGCCGACCTTACCAGCCCCGTTCGGACGCGGCGGAACTGCAGGACGGCCGCTATCGCTGCCCTTAAAGTGATTACCAGCCATAAAGAAATCCTCGCAATTGAGTCGCAATGAAAAAGTCCATAACGTTACTAGTTTATGGCATTTTGAGCATCGACAGCTAAACTCCAGACACGGACATCAATTGGCGAAAATGCGGCGCAACACCTTTTCTGTCTTGGCGGCGGCGCCAGCTACACCGTGAGGAACATCATCACGATGATCATGGCAAAGCCGATAAGGTCGGTCGGCAAAAACACCGTGCCCAGCATAACGGCGCTGGTGATGGTCGCCGAAACCGGCTCCACAGTTCCGATGAGGCTCGCACGCACCGAGCCGATGTCCTTAACGCCCTGCATATAAAGCATGTAAGCAAAAAACGAGCCGATAACCACGAACACCGCGAGCGCCTCGATGCCGGCGGCATCGAGCGCCGGCATATGCGCCCAGGGCTGCACGAAGACACATGAGACCACGCCCGCCGTGAGCATTGCCGAGCCCGTGACGATGGGGCTACCGTATTCGGGCAGGATCTTGGCGGGAATCACCGCCATACACGCGGCGCTGACCGCGCACATAAGACCTGCTGCCAGGCCAAGCGGCGAGATATTCAGGCTGGTAGGGTCGCCGCCGGTGGCAATTAAAAAGGTTCCACCCAGAGCCAGGCCAATGCCGATGACTTCGCGAGTACGCGGTATGCGGCGATCGGTCACGCAGGCGTAGCCCATGATGATAACGAGCTGCAGGCACTGGAGCACCGTCGCGGTTCCGGCGTTCGTCAGGCGCACGGCCGAAAGATAGCAAAACTGGTTGAACAGCAGGCCAAAGGCGGTAAAGAGCAGCAACTGCTTGCGATCGGCGGGTGTGGTCCAGAGCTTAATCAGGCGCTCGCGGTCGCGCGTAACAACCACGGCCATAAAGAGTAGACCGGCGAGAATCTGACGCACGCTCATAAGCCACAAGGTGTCGACGTGGTAGGTATCGAACAGAAAGCTCGCGCTGGTGCCCGAGAAGCCCCAAAACGAACCGCCCACCAGCGTAGCCAAGACGCCTGTGATCATCTTGCGCGTCGAAGCGCTGTTCAGGCGGTCGCGCCATGCGCGACGGGTGTTGCGGCTGAGCTCGTCGGTGCCCTCGGGCACATCAATGTTCGATATATCGGTCATCGGCACCGAAGCCCCTGCGCCTTCGACCTGCTCGACACACTCTTTGCTCATTCCACTCCCCCGAAACAGCCTGGAAACAATTCGGCTTACCTTACCACGGCGAAGTCACCAGCTGGAGGCTTGTCCGCTTATCGGTAGGACAATTCCGCAGGCGTCTTTCCATAGCTCGATACCGCAATGGCCTTGCATTATGCGACAGCCAAATCGCGGCAGCAGGCTCTTTTGAAATGGATGCGACAAAGCCCCCGAATTCCACAATGTAAGCGATTTTTAAAAATGTTCTTGCCACCGAGTTCAGGCTCCGTTATATTATCCCTTGCGCGCTTGCGCACCCTTGATCGGGCGTTTAGCTCAGGGGGAGAGCGCTTCCCTGACACGGAAGAGGTCAGAAGTTCAAATCTTCTAACGCCCACCAAATGTTCGCAGCTCAGAGGCTATGCTCTCTGGGCTGTTTTGTTTTATGTCGCCAAATCCGCCGGCAGTTCCAACCGTCCAACCAGCCAAAAGCCGACCATCTACTTGCCGATCTATCCATCGGCATAACCAATCAGTCCGCACCGCAACTTCTCGGCAAAACGCCGCGATGTCTGCGTCCTGCGGTATCCTTGAGCCACTTGCACCTGCAGCACCAAGGAGCCGCCATGCGCACCGAGCTCGATGTCCCCTTTTCGCACAAAGAAGAAGCCAAGGCGCTGGGCGCCAAATGGGACCGGACCAAGAAGATCTGGTATGTACCCAGTGGCGTCAACCCCGAGCCCTTTGCCGAGTGGCTGCCCGGTGTTGACCGATCCGACCCCTCAGCGCCGTATATATATCTAGTACTGGGCAAGCGCGAGTGCTGGAAGTGTCACAAAGAGACCTCGGTCGCGGCCTTCGGCATTCCCTATCGAACCGATAACGACGAGAGCATCGCCATCGCGCACGCGCCCAACGAAGCCGGGTACATTGCCATCGACACGGCCAACGCCAACGCACTCGCCATCGTGCCCGCTCTTGGCTGCGTACCGGGCGAGATCCGCGACTACCTTCATAAGCGCTGCGGCTACAAGCCCGTAGGCGCGCGAGCCTCCAAAGCCCCGTCGCTCGGCAACACGTGCACCAGTTGCGACGCGCTGCAAGGCAGCCGCTATCTGTTCGAGGAGCCCTCGTCCCCGTTTGCCCTCACTGCCATCAACAAGCTGCCGGCACTGGAGTTTATACGCGTCGAAGTTGCCGGCGTCTTTGGCGTCCCGGCCACGCGTACCGACTTTGACCAGGCGCTCTTTACCTGGGCACGCGACCATCACGCCGAGTTCCACAAGCAGCTCGGTGAGGGGATTTATTTGTAGGGGCAACATCGAGGTATCGAGGAGCAGGGGTTGATTGTTAAATAATCTCGAAACGCTACAGCCCCAGAATATGCTCCAGGTAGCCCTTGTTGAACCAGAACGATTGCTTCGTCATCCAGCGCCCGTCGGGCAGTTCGTAAGCATTCCTTGCGATGTCACCGATCTCTGTTCCATCGGCAAACTTGTAAGCCGCTTTTGACGTATGCGGGCGAACGTGAACAATTGGATTGTCCGCCATACCGGGCAGATTGTTAGTCACTTTGAGCTTTCCGCTCGCATCCCGATACGGATTGAGCTCAACGCCCTCACGTATTACCTTTCGTGTCTCATCCCAACAAGCTTTCGCTGGGCCTTCGATTTCGTTTTCTCCCATTGCCCAGAACAAACAACGATCGAGACGCAGCACGCCATCGTGGTCCTCACGGAACACAACGAAGAAAAAGCGATTGGTCTCAAGGCACGCATGAAGAGGCGACGTCTCCCAGTCTTCTTCAATCAAACGCTTGAACTCAAACGGTGGGAACGACATAGCCTGTTCGATGTGCCCCCTGTTGTTAACTCGAACAGTTCGGACGGAAATGCCTGCCTTGACGAATTCCTCGGCAGCATTGTTTTTGATTCCGAGCATACGATAAACGAGCGTTGTCCACTGCGCCTTATTGCCCGTGTACTCCAGTCCATACTGTTCGGCAATTTGACGATCAGTCTCACCGTAATGGCGCTCGATAAGTCCAGTTACGTAACTTTCGAAATCGATAGACTTGCCATCGTCCTGAACAATGCTCTCCCCGACTCGCGGAGCACCGAGGACATAAGTATGGAGCACATAGTCCATATACGAGCGCTTGAGGGAAAAGGCGCGACGCTTTGCGCGATGGCGCTCAATCTCGCCCGTATCGGTATTGAAGTATTCATAATACTGGTCCGCCCACATTGTGGCCTCAGTTGCGCCCTTCGTGCAAGCACCCAGATAAGTCGTCATGCCTTCTGAAAGCTCGTCCGCACGGCCATCCTGAATATAGGAAATGATCTTCTCGTAGTCGGCGCGAATGATTTTCATGTCCTCTTCGGGCAGACGAACCATGACCGCACGCTCAATGCGTTGGTCGTATTTATCGATGGAACGATCTCGGCCGTAGTAAATCAACAGGATATTGCTGAGCTTGGTCTTGAGGTGAGAACTGTCGTAGTCGAGCGAAACAGGTCGGTCATAAGGAATCATGGTCAGGACAAGGCGCTCGCCAGCAGACTTCCGGCCGTTCTTGAGCACATCAAAACACGTTGCCTTGAGCTCAACGCCCGCCTCGGGAAAGTCGGGGCGATCGTCACTATTGGCCTTGTAGCCAAAGTAACGTTCTTCGATAAGAGTGCCCATACCGCCTTTATACTTCTTGGAGCCAAAGTCCTTGGGCGCACTCTCCCCCTCCGGAGCAATACCGAGCTCGAGAATATCGCGGAACGTCATGCCATCGAGATTGGCAGCATAGCGCTCAATACTTGAGGGGTCAGAAAAATCAGTATCGTCAAGCATGCGCTTGAAATCGAGGCACTTCTTAGACACGGGATACCTCCGAAACTCGCAACTAACCTCATGGTAGTTCAGAGCAACTACTAACGCCCAGAAAATTGAGGTCTTGATTGTCCCCTCGATCGGTTATTGTTGTGACCACCATAACCGGACACAGCAGCGATTGGAGAAACGTGTCTGAGATTAATATTGCCGAGCTTTTTGCGGGCGTCGGTGGATTTCGTTTGGGTCTCGAAGGCTATGCCGACCCTCGCCATCCCGAATTTTATATGAAGCCCGCCGGCCCCTTCCGCACCATTTGGGCCAATCAGTGGGAGCCGCCCGGAACCAAGGCGCGTCAGTTCGCGGCCCGTTGCTACATGGATCGCTTCGGCAATGATTCCGTCGTCAACGAAGACATCAATAAGGTCCTGGAGCAGGCCGAGGCGAAAGAAATCGAAATCCCCGATGTCCAAATGGTTGTTGGCGGTTTCCCCTGCCAAGACTACTCTGTCGCGCGTCCGCTCAATCAGGCACACGGCATCGAGGGCAAGAAGGGCGTCCTTTGGTGGGACATCTATCACTTCCTCGAAATGAAGAAGCCCAAGTTCGGTCTCTTTGAGAACGTCGACCGCCTGCTCAAGTCGCCCGCGTCTCAACGCGGTCGCGACTTCGCCATCATCCTAAGCTGTCTTGCCGACCTCGACTACACGGTCGAATGGCGCGTGGTCAACTCTGCCGAATACGGTTTCCCCCAGCGTCGCAAGCGTGTTTATATCTTCTGCGAAAAGGACGCTGGCAAGGTTGATCTCGTTAATCGCATGCACAACGGCGTCATGGCTAAAGCCTTCCCCGCCATCTATCCCGACGAGATGTCCGAGCTCGACGTTTTGCCCGACCCCTACGAGAACTCAACTCGTTTTGGCGTCGGCCAAAAGACCTCTCAATTCAAGAATGCTGGCGTCATGCAGGGCTGTCATGTTCTGACCTGCGACTTTGCCGAGGACTATCACGGTGAGCGCCACGTGCTTGGCGACGTGCTTGTCGACGAGGCTGATGTCCCGGAGCAGTTCTACATCTCCGACGAAAAGCTTCCCGACTGGCGCTACCTTAAGGGCAGCAAGCGCGAAGAGCGCACTAACAAAAAGACAGGCTTTACGTACACGTATTCCGAGGGAGCCATGAGCTTCCCGGATGCCACCGACAAGCCGAGCCGCACCATCCTCACGGGAGAAGGCGGCACGGGAGCGAGCCGCTTCAAGCACGTCATCGAATGTCCCGATGGCCGTTTCCGCCGTCTTGTTCCCGACGAGCTCGATCAGCTTCAGGGATTCCCGAAAGGTTGGACCGATACGGGCATGACCGATGGCCATCGGGCCTTCTGCATGGGCAACGCACTCGTCACCGGCGTGCCCCATCGCATTGGCGAAGCTATGGTCGAAGTGTACGGCCTCTAAGGCAAGCAATCCGGAGCCGGCAGTTCATGCTGTCGACTCCGTTTTTCTACCCCACTCCCCTGTATACTGATGTAGCACGTGTTTCATCCGGGCTTGTTGGGCCGGGTCGTTCATGGGAGGTTCTTGTGGCTGTTTCGAATCCGCCTAAGGGAAGCGTTTCTTCTTCGTCCATCAAGCCGGTTACGCGCAAGGCCGTGCGCTGCCAGCGCGAGGTCGCTTGGCTTGTCACGCAGGCGGCGGGCAGGCTTGTGGCGACCACCCAGGACGTCAATGCGCCTACGCCGAGCTTTGTGTTAGCGGCGGCGCTGGATTTTGTGCGCCAATTGGAGCTTGCCGCGCAGGATGCCAACGGCCACCTCGACTACCAGAACGTTATGGCGCCCGATCTGCAAACGTTCTGTCACATGGCCAAGTTGCCTGCCGCGCCCAATGCGCTTTCGGACGCAGGCTACATGTTTACGCTCTCGGGCGCGGACCTTATCCGCGACATCTATGCATACTGCAGCGAGCTCGCCGAGCGCAGCGTCTTTGGCACGGCTGAAGTCAAACCGGGAAATGTCATCAAGCTGGTTCTTAGGCTGTTCTTGATAGACGGGTTCGGGGCCATGCCGGCGTAAGCCGAGTCTTTAGCATCACCGTCGACTGGGCCACAACCGCTTTACCTTAGTGGGCGCCAATCGAGGGTCGATTATTGAGTCGCCTCGTCCACTAACGCATTTATTCCACGCGCTCTGACAGTCGATATTTGCGGTTGCGGCTTGTCGACGGCGCCGTGGGCTCAAGCTCGCCTTGAGCAATGAGCGCGTTGACGCGCGACCTAACCTGGGAAATTGTAAGCCCTGTGTGCTCTGCCAGCTCGCGCGTCCCCAGCTCGCCGTAGTGTTTGAGTGCCGTCACAATTAAGCCCCCGCCATGATCGACCGGCTCGATCCTTGAACGGTAAAGTACGACCTTGAACCGATCGAACCCCGGGCAGAACAGGGGCTCGGCCAGACCATGCGCGCGCATGGCATCGATCATCATCGGGATGCCCGAGCCATTGCCCTCAGCCGGCGAACCTGCGCCATCCGGCAGCGGGACAATCGACATGAGCTTCACAAGCGTCGCGTTACGGCATCGGGAGCTGCCGTCAAACAAGTTCTCGCGAGTCTTTCCCCCGTAAAGGCCGCCAGGATTCGTCACCTCGACACGATCGTCAAAGACGTCGACGGTAATCGATTGTCCACAGAACCGATCCCCGTATTCTCGATGGATTACGGCGTTGGCGATTGCCTCGCGCAGAACCTCCTCGGGAATCTCCAGCGAGTCGACACGCGAGACGCCTTGGACGGTCGAGGTTCGCCGCAAATTCTTGGCGACGGCCGCGACGGCATCCGAGATCATCTCGCCCAACGTTCCCTCACAGATTGTGCGGTCCATAAACCTCAGCGATCCCGCCGTGCCTTTCCGGGTCCCCGCATAGACAGCCATGTCGATAAAGAGCTTGGGATAAAACTGCTGAGGGTAGGTGCCCGCAACTAGGAGTCCAGCCTTGGTAACATTGCCCTGGGAATCAAGGAAATTTAGGCGCTCCAGCTTCGTTTGTTTGTCCGGCGCGCCGCGCATTGCCCGAGGCGTCAACGAGAAAGCCCGATCTATCGTACGGTCGACCAGCGCCTCGTCGAGATCGTCCGCGCCCGCGCCCGCCACCGCGTCGCGATCGCTCGGAGTCGCTCGACCGTATGACGCCAATGCGAGCACCTCGGTCGACGAAAGCGGGACATCTTTGTCATCGATGCGTTTGTAGCTGCCACCTTGAGCGCCCCGCTCTATGACATAACAAGGCTTGCTCGACGGGTCGAGCTCCTCAATCGTGATGACCAGAACCACGGTGCCCTGGAGCTCCACGCGCTCAATGGTGTATTTGGGCGGATTGGCCAGCTTTCCGCGACCGCCCGCATCACCCATGCCCGCCACGAATTGGTTGAGCACTTTCTCGGTCTCAAAGTTTGCAACTGGGACAAAACCCGCGCGCTCGCTCACTCCGAGCACGATGATGCCGCCGGCGGTGTTTGCGAAAGCGCTGACCGTTTCCCATACGTCGCGGGAAAGCGTTGTGGCGCTCTCCTTGACCTCGACGTTAAGATCGTCCGAGCCCATGCGCCTTAAAGACTCGAGCAGACCGGTCAGTTCGTTTTCGTTCATCTGCACGTCCTTTCGCTCGGTTCTGCGAAGAATGCCGCGAATGAATTTCCTTCGTCTCTCAGTTATCTCTCGTAATTATCTCTCATCTTTCTGTTATCTCTCATATTAGAGATGAGTGAGAGATAACAGAAAGATGTCTGCCATCTGTTTCATATAAACATGTTTTTGCTGGTAGAACAATCGGTATTGAGATAATACCATGATTGCTTGTCTCTTTGCTGCTCAGTTATCTCTCATATTTATCTCTCGTCTTTCTGTTATCTCTCGTATTCGTGACGAATGAGAGATGAGAGATGTGCGGGCGGCGGATGAGCGTGGATTTTGGACGGTCGGGAAATGAGGGTGGATATTTGGACGGTATTTGGGCGTTTTGAGGCTGATTCCGTCCGAAAATCCACTCTCATTCGATAGGCGTCCAAGTTTCCACGCTCGCGCGGCGGGCACGCGGGGCCTTTACCCAATCCGCTGGCATCGTCTCCAGTTCGCCGCAGAGCCGCGGCCCCATATGGGTATACTCTCGTGGATTCGACTCGATTCGCCCCCGCTGGGGCGTCAAAGGAGACTGCATATGCCCACCACCTCAACCGACCCGCGCGCCGCAGCCGCTGCACTGCTGGTGCCCGGCACTACCTGCCACGGCTTTGCCGTCGAGCGCCGCGAGACCGTGCCCGAGCTCGACTCGGACGCTTACGTGCTGCGACACACTGCCTCGGGCGCTCGCCTGCTGTACCTGGCCTGCGACGACGAGAACAAGGCCTTTGCCATTGGCTTTAAGACGCCGCCGGCCGATTCCACCGGCGTGTTCCATATTCTTGAGCACTCGGTGCTGTGCGGATCGGCCAAGTTTCCCGTCAAGGAGCCGTTTGTCGACCTGATCAAGAGCTCCATGCAGACGTTCCTCAACGCCATGACCTACCCCGACAAGACCATCTACCCCGTTGCCACCACCAACGAGCAGGATCTGTACAACCTGATGGACGTGTACCTGGACGCGGTGTTCAACCCGGCCATCTATACCAAGCCCACCATTTTTGAGCAGGAGGGCTGGCACTACGAACTGGACCTGCCGGAGGGCGACGGCGACAGCAGCGCCGCGAGCCTGCACGAGGGCACGCTGCGTTATAACGGCGTGGTGTTCAACGAGATGAAGGGCGCGCTGTCCGACCCCATGAGCGTGCTGGACGATGCCGTCAACGCCGCGCTCTATCCCGACACCGCCTATGCGCACGAGAGCGGCGGCGACCCGCGCGCGATTCCCGCGCTCACCTACGAGCAGTTCCTGGACACGCACGCGCGACACTACAATCCCTCCAACTCCTACATCACGCTCTACGGCGACCTGGACGTGGACCGCGCACTGGCCTTTTTGGACGAGCGCTATCTGTCGCAGCCGAGTGCCGCGAGCCGCCGCATGGACGCTGCCGTTGCCGCCGGCGAGGACCCGTCCACGCTGGCGCCCAATCCGTTGGACGCGCAGGCGCCCGTGACCTGCGAGTACAAGCGCATCGAGATGGCCACCACACCCGAGAACGCCCTGGTGGGCCTGGGCCTTGTGCTGGGCAGCGCGCTCGACCGCAAGCGCACGATCGCGGCGGATATCCTGTTCGAGGCGCTGCTGGGCTCCAACGAAGCGCCGGTTAAGAAGGCCATTCTGGCCGCCGGCCTGGGCGGCAACGTGGTGAGCTACACCGCGGCCGAGAGCCTGCAGCCCTACGAGCTCATCATGCTGCAAAACGCACAGCCCGGTGTGGCGCGCGAGCTGCGTCGCGTGTTCCAGGACGCCTGCCGCGACCTGTGCGAGCACGGAGTTCCGCGCGAGCGTCTGGAAGCCATCATCAGCAGCAACGAGTACGACCTGCGCCAGCGTGACTATGGCATCGCCGACGGCGTGGCCATTGCGTGCGACGCGCTGAGCACCTGGCTCTACGATGACGACGCCGCGACGCTGGCGCTCAAGTACGGCCCGGTGTACGAGGAGCTGCGTAGCGAGCTGGACGGCAGCTATTTTGAGGACCTGCTGCGCGAGCTGGTGCTGGAAAACGACCACATGGCACTGGTCGAGCTGGTGCCGGTGGACGCCGCCGAGGGTTCGGAGGGTGCCGAGGCCGCCGAGCTGGCAGCCAAGCGCGATGCCATGACCGATGCCGAGCTGACCGACGTGGTCGAGCGCACGGCCGCGCTGCGTGCCGCGCAGGAGGCGGAAGACACACCCGAGGCCAAGGCCACGCTGCCGCGCCTGCGCGTGTCCGACATTGGCGAGGCGCGCCCCGAGCCGCCACTGATCGTGGACACGACCGTGCCCATCCCCTGCCTGCGCCACGGCATCCCCACCAACCGTCTGGCCTACGCCATGCAGTATTTCGACCTGAACTGCGTCGCGTTTGAGGACCTGCCCTATGTGACACTGCTCTGCCGCCTGCTTAAGCAGCTGCCCACGCGCGAGCACTCGGCCGAGGAACTCGACAACTTGCTCGCCGGCAAGCTCGGCTTTTTGAGCTTTACGACCGAGGTCATGACGCAGCCCGACGTGGACGACGTGCGCCCCTACCTGCTGGTGAGCGCCGGCGCCCTGTCCGAGAAGATCGATGCGCTGGCGAGTCTGCCGCGCGAGGTGTGGTCGAGCACGCTTTTGCTCGATGCCGACGCCGACCGCGTTCGCGACGTGCTCACGCAGATTCGCATTGGGCTTGAGCAGGGCTTTATCAACAACGGCCACTCGGCGGCGCTCGGTCGCGCGATGAGCTACAGCTCGCCTTCGGCCGTGGTGCGCGAGCAGCTCTCGGGCGTGGACTTCTACCTGTTCCTGCGCAATCTGCTCGAGCACTTTGACGAGCGACTGGACGACCTGCGCGCCAAGCTTGCCGCGCTGGCAGACCGCATCTTTGTGGCCGATGGCTGCATGGCGAGCTTTACCGGCAGCGACGAGGACTTTGACGCGTACTGGGACGCCGCGGGCGACCTGGGGCTTGGCGCAGGCGATGGTGCCGGCCGCGACGCGCTCGCGGTGCCGGCGCCGTGCGACCGCCACGAAGCTTTCGTGATCCCCAGCGACATCTGCTTTGCCGCGCGTGCGTGCGATCCGCGTCGCCTGGGCATTGACGTGACAGGCGCTTGGGCCGTGGCTGCCAACGCGCTCTCCTACGACTACCTGTGGAACGAGATTCGCGTGAAGGGCGGTGCGTACGGCTGCGGATTCCGCGCAGCCGGCGAGCGCCAGACGGCGTTCTACACCTACCGCGACCCGGCGATCGATCCTTCGATTGAGCGCGTGGAGCGCGCGGGCGCATGGCTTGGCAGCTTTGAGCCCGACGAGGCCGCCTTTGAGGGCTTTATTGTGAGCTGCGTGAGCGGTATGGACGCGCCGGTGAAGCCCTACGCGCTCACCAAGCGCCGCAACACGACCTACCTGGCCGGGCTCGATCCGCACGCCCGCGAGGAGCGCCGCGCCCAGATGCTCGCCGCCACGCCCAGTGAGCTGCGCTCGCTCGGCGCCGACGTGACGCGCATCGCAGCCGAATCGCCCACCTGCGTCTTTGGCGGCCGCGAAGTCATCGCCAAGAGCAACGCCGGCTTCAACGTCATCGACCTGCTGGGCTAACCACAACAAAGGTAGATTTTTGGGACATGCCTGAAAATCTACCTTTTTCTTTTGCCGCAGTCTGCCGGTTTGTCTCGATCTGTAACGCTAAGACGGCAGTATTAGCTCCAGATGTTACAAATCGAGACGTTTTTGGATGACGCCGGCCCTTTGTCTCAATCTGTAACATCTAGGTCCGATTTTGCCGAGCTACTGTTACAGATCGAGACAAACCGCCGCAAACATCCGCTCTTCGTCAAAACCCACGAAGGTGTCCATGAACTGCCCCCCTGCGATGGTTTGTGTGATGGTTTGGGTGTTTGCCCAGATAAAACCTGCCAAAATAAACCTGTCCCTTTTTGGTTGGTTTGCTAGAGGAGGTTGGGTTGGACAAGGCTGAGTTGCGGCGGACGGTGATTGCTCGGCGCGATGCGATTGATTTGGATGTTCGGGCGGCGAAGTCTGCTGTCATTTGCGCGCGGCTTGTTGAGTTGCTGGGCAGCTCGGGTGCCGCGGCGCCGCACACCGTTGCCGTCTATGCCGCGATGGGTTCCGAAGTCGACTCAGCCGCGTTTGCCGCAGCTGCCGCCAAACGTGGCTGGCGCGTGGCCTATCCGTGCATGCTCTCGGCAACAGACGCCGCAGCTTGTGGCCAGCGCATGTGTATGCGGGCAGTTGCCGCCGACGATGCGTCCGCGGCTCCGTTTATCGCCCACCCCACACGGGCTTTCGCGGCCATGGACATCGACAGCGGCCGCTTCCCTATCGTGCCTGCCGAAGCTCTCGACATGATCATCGTGCCGCTCGTGGCATTCGACCGCACCGGCACGCGCCTAGGCTACGGCGGCGGCTGCTATGACCGCTACCTGCCCATGCTCTCGCCCGTATGTCAAATCGTCGGCATCGCCTTCGACGAACAACGCATCAACCACGTCCCCACCGATGCCCACGACCTGCCGCTACCCAACATCATCAGCGCCTAACCGCCGTCACATCAGCCACGGCCACAGTCGCAGCCTAGTGCTCCTCGCCGGCGCGGGCCAGGTCGTAGGGCGTGGTCTGGTAGACGTAGTAGTTGAGCCAGTTGGTGTAGAACAGCTGAGCCTGGCTGCGCCAGACGTTGCGCGGCTCGGCGGTGGGGTCGTCGCCCGGGAAGTAATGCGCCGGCACCTGAGGATTGAGGCCGCGCTTCACGTCGCGCTCGTACTCCAGGCGCAGCGTGTCGGTATCGTACTCGGGGTGGCCAAAGACAAAGAAGCGACGGCTGTCGGTCGACTTGACGATGTACAGGCCCACCTCGTCGGACACGGCCACGACCTCAAGCTGCGGCTCGGCCTCTACGTCCTCGCGGCGCACATCGGTGTTGCGCGAATGCACGGCATAGAAACGGTCGTCAAAGCCGCGGACCAGCGGGCTTTGCGGCTTCACCAGATAATGCTCGAACACCCCACTCGCCTTTGCCGGCAGGTCGTACTTCTGGATACCGTAATGATGGTAGAGCCCCGCCTGCGCGCCCCAACAAATGTGCAGCGTAGAGTGCACGTGCGTGGTGGACCAATCCATGATCTGGCAGAGCTCGGGCCAGTAGTCGACCTCTTCGAACGGCATCTGCTCCACCGGCGCGCCCGTGATGATCAGGCCGTCGTAGTGGATGTCGCGGATGTCGTCGAACGTGCGGTAGAACGTCTCCAGGTGGCCGGCGCTCACGTGCGTGGCCTCGTGCGTTTTGGTACGCAGCAGATCCACCTCCACCTGCAGCGGCGTGTTGGAGAGCTTGCGCATGATCTGCGTCTCGGTGGCGATCTTGGTGGGCATGAGGTTGAGGATGAGCACGCGCAGCGGGCGGATGTCTTGGTGCAGCGCGCGGTACTCGGTCATGACAAAGATGTTCTCGCTCTCGAGCTGCGCGGCGGCAGGGAGGGCGTCGGGGATGCGAATGGGCATGGATGCTCCTTACGAGTCAGTTGCAGCTATGGTACAACGAGCGGCCCCGTCCGCGCGAGCACATCGCCCAGCGATACCGTCAGCGGCCCAAATCGCTCCAAAAGTAGAGATTAAGGCATGCCCAAAAATCTATGGCGCTTTAGCCTAGCAAAGTGGCAACAGGACGCTACAATGGTTCGACGCGAAAAACTCGGCCGAAAGGATACATATATGTACCAGACGCGTAAGATCGGTGTGGTCGGCCAGGGCCACGTAGGAGCACATGTCGCCAACAGCCTGCTCATGCAGGGCATTGCCGATGAGCTGTACCTGTGCGATATCAACGAGGCCAAGGTGACGTCCGAGGTCCAGGACCTGCGCGACTCCCTTTCGTTTGTCCCGTACAACACCAAGATCGTCAACTGCTACGACCACTACGAGGAGCTTGCCTGCTGCGACGTCATCGTCAACGCCGCCGGCAAGGTCGCGCTGGCCGCCGGCAACCGCGACGGCGAGCTGTTCTTTACCACCGACGCCGCCCGCACCTTTGCCAAGCGCATCGTCGACGCCGGCTTTGACGGCATCTTCGTGAGCATCTCCAACCCCTGCGACGTCGTGTGCACCGAGCTGTGGCATCTGACCGGCTACGATCCCAAGAAGATTATCGGCTCGGGCTGCGGCCTGGACTCTGCCCGCCTGCGCACCGAGATCTCCAAGAAGGTCGGCGTGAGCCCCAAGTCCATCGACGCCTACATGATCGGCGAGCATGGCTTTAGCCAGCTGGCAGCCTTTAAGGCCGCAACCATCGCCGGCAAGAGCCTTAACGAACTTCAGGCCGAGAACCCCGACAAGTATGCCTTCGACCACATGGAGGTCGAGGAGCTCGCACGCAAGGGCGGCTATGTAACCTACCAGGGCAAGCAGTGCACCGAGTACGCCGTTGCCAACTCCGCCGCGCGCGTCTGCGCCGCCGTGCTGCACAACGAGCACGCCGTGCTTTCGGCCTCTACGCTTATGACCGGCCAGTATGGCGAGGAGGGTATCTTTACCTCCCTGCCGTGCGTGATCGGTGCCGAGGGCGTCGAGGAGGTCTACACACTCGACCTTTCCGAGCACGAACTCGAGGGCTTCCACAAGAGCTGCCAGCACATTCGCGACAACATCGCCCAACTCGACTGGTGGGATGCCGAGGCCTACGACGCCAAGTAAGCCGCTGGCTGCCGCAACCTTGCGAATCTATGCGCGATACTAAGCGGG
>CABUUK010000015.1 GCA_902494765.1 uncultured Collinsella sp. | reverse complement strand
CCGCCGCACCCCTACGGATTGCATCTGCGAGTCCTGCCTCATCGTGGGCTTCAGCCAGGAAGCCCGTTTCACCCTCACGTACCAGCTCGGGTATTCCGCCCATGTTCGTACCGATAACGGGCTTGCCCGCGGCGAGTGCCTCGAGAACCGCATATGGCGCGTTCTCGAGCCACTCTGACGGCGCAGCCGCCAGAGTGGCTCGATTCACAAGTCCGCGCAGGGCGTCACCGGTTTTATATCCAACCAGCTCAATCCTCGAGCTTATTTCGTTTGGCATTGCGGAAACTTTGACCTTCACAGCATCACATTCAGGGCCATCGCCTGCAATAACAAGACGCCAATCAGGGATCACCGGTGCCGCCTTCTCAAAAGCATGCACGAGCGTTAACACGCCTTTCTCGCGAGAAAGGCGTCCCAGATACAGCATGTAGGGATCTTCATTATTTTGGTTGGCAACTTCCCGTGACATCGAATCGGGATTCAGGAAATTCCGCATGAGGACAAGCTGACGCTCGGGAAGCCCCGCTTCAATAAACTTGTTCCGCATGAACTCACTCGGGCAGATGATGCGATCGAGACGTGAATAGGTTTTGTGCCGTTTAAGCCACTCCGCCTCAGCCACCGCTAACGCGCTTTTTGCGATCGAACCCTTTACGCACTTCTTCTTAAGGCAATTGCCAAAATGACCCCCGAGACACGAATCGCAAACGTTGCCCTCGGAATCAAGCATAAGATAGCTCGGGCAAGCAAGAATCAAGTCGTGCGAGGTATACACAACCGGCGTTGGATGCTGCTTTAGCCAAGGAGCGTCCAAGATGGAAAACGTAATCTGCCTATGAGTGAGATTGAGATGGATTACATCGGGCTGGAATTCACGGCACAGCACATCGAACTTCTCGCGCGCCTCTTTGGAATACACCAGTGCCTGCGCGGCCTTCGCCTTATCGACAATAGAGCTCGGTCCGTTATAGTCGCGATTCGTTACAAAGTAACGCGACCACTCAGTCGGCTCATTACGCTCATCCTCCATGCTGAAGAAGGCAACTTCATGCCCAAGAGCGCGAAGACCATCGGCAAGAGCAAAGTAGTACGTCTCGCTTCCACCCTTGCGCCAATGAAACTTATTTACAAGAAGGATCTTCATTACGCAACACCCTCATACAAAGCAAGCGTCCTTTGGACGACGCTGTTCCAGTCATAGCCATTAATCGCGCGGTCACGTGCCATGGCGCCCAGCCTCTCCGCTTGGGCAGAATCCGCTATCAGGCCTTCAAGCACGTCGCGCAGCGCCCCCGCGTCTCCGTGTGGGAACGTGAGCCCGCAACCCTGCAGAACATCCGCGCACTCGGGAATATCCGAGGTAACGCATGCCGCACCGTGAGACATGGCCTCCAGCAAGCTCATGGGCAGGCCCTCAACGTCGGAGGGGAGCGCGTAGCAATACGCGTTGGAGTACAGCTCGGAGAGCAGGTTGCCCTCAACGTGGCCGGTAAAGAGCACGCGGGGGTCGGACGCGGCAGCCTCTTTGAGCGCCACGGCGTAGTCGTCCGTATCGGAGGAGTCGCCCGCGATAACCAGGCGCTTATCCGTCTTTACCTGCTTGTACGCCTCCACCAACAGTTCCGGTCGCTTCTCGGGCACAATGCGACCGAGGTAGAGGACATAGGAGCCCTGGGTGAGCCCCAAGCGCTCGGAGATCTCCTTCGCGGGAAGATCCGCCTCGGGAGTGATGCCGTTGGGAATGAGCGTAGCCTCGCGGCCGTAAGCCTCCTTGAAGTACTCCTGATTGCCCCGGGAAAGCACGATGAGCGCATCCGCGCACTTGGCCGCCGTCGCCTCGCCGAACTTGATGTACTTGGAAGCCAAGCCGCCCCATTTTGCACGCTGCCAGTCCAGGCCGTGGATCGTTGCCACGGTCCTGATGTCCGCGGAACGCGCAAAACGAAGGGGGACGCACGGCCCCTCTGCGTGATAGTGAATTACGTCTGTCCCGTCTTTGATGGCGGCCCTTGTTGCGGCAAAGCTGCTCGTGAGCGCAGAGAGCCCCTTGATGTCCAGAGCCTTTACGGGAACGATGCGGTAGCCATCCTTCTCGTAGGGCTCGGAAGGAGCTCCTTCGCCCATACGGTCGTAGCAGGTTACTTGGTGACCAAGGTCTGCCATACGGCGAGCAAGCTCGCCTACCACCACTTCTACGCCGCCCTCGCGCGAACCCGTTCTCTTTTGGCCTATCATGGCGATGCGCATGCTACACGGCACCTTCCCCAGAGAACATCGTCTTCAGCGTGCCGAATATCAACCGCAGGTCCTGGCGCAGGCTGCGATTCTCTATATAGTGAAGATCCAGCTCAACCATTTCGTTGAAGCCCAGGTGGCTGCGGCCCATTACCTGCCAAGGACCGCTGCAGCCGGGTTTTACCGCCAGGCGCTTCATGTCGTGCTCGCTGTACAGGGCAACCTCGCGCGGCAGGCCGGGGCGCGGGCCAATGAGGTTCATTTGGCCCAAGAACACGTTGATGAGCTGGGGCAGCTCGTCGATGCTGTGCTTGCGAATGAAGTTACCCACACCGGGAATAATGCGCGGGTCGTGCTTCATTTTAAACATTGGGCCAGTGGCCTCGTTTTGGGCCTGCAAGTCCTTGAGCATTTGGTCTGCGTTGGGAACCATGCTGCGGAACTTGTAGATCTTAAACAGGTAGAACGTGCCGTCTTTGCGCACGCGGCCCACGCGCCACTGTGAATATAGGGGGCTGGCGCCCGGGCTCTTTATGCAAATGACCACGCTCAGAATTACCCCGGGTATAAAGAGCAATACCAAGGCTCCGCCGGCGGCGACAATGTCCACCGTACGCTTAACAACGCGGTAGAGTCTGCGCCCAAGCTCGGGCTTCACGCCGGAGTTCGCACCGCGCAGCATCTCGGTGGCCTCTTCGTTTGTAAGGTAATCCCCCGCAGCACCCGCTGCGGCAGGAACGGAATTCGCCATGGCAGCGGCGCACGTCTCCCGTGCACCCTGCTCCATGGTCATTATCGTAGGCTCCAAGAGCCCCTCCCTCGATACTTTTTTGCTTTCGGTCGTCCGCTTGCGAGCTTGCAGCTAGGCAATCGCTTTTCTGTGATTGCGCATGACGCGCTGTTCGTTTGAAAGCACCGCAAGGCCAACGCGGGTAGTTATGCGTCGGCCGCACAGGTTGAGCTCCAAAAGGGCAGTGCTCTTGCGTCTGTTAATAGATTTAATAAGGCCTTCGTGGCCCAGCAGCGGACCTGCCGTAACTACGACCTGGTCACCGTCTTTTAGGGCCTCGCTCATGGGCACTACGCGGTCTCCCCTATGCGTAAAGCCGCCAATAAGCTGGACCTCTTCTTTTGCCAGCGGCACAAACTGACCGTCCTGGGCAAGCACCCGGGCAAAGTCGTCCATGCGTAGCAGATACTGTTGCACGGTGCGGGGGTCTGCCGTATCGCAGATGAGATAACCGGGAAAGAGCGGCTTGGTCGTTTTGACCCATTCGCCGTGCACCTTGATCTCGGTTTGAAATTGGGGATAAAAGAGCTCTTGCATGGCACCAGCCGGCACCATGTGCTCTATGCGCTCGCGCATTATGTCTTCGCGACCGTTGATAACCTGGATCACATACCACACGAGCACCACCCCCTTGCTGTCTTACGTGTGGCTCATGGGGTTTGGGTATGGCTTCGCCAGGGCGCTTGTGCGCGAAGGCGCTCCATATTCAAACCCTGAGCCCAGTCAGACAAGCACGTGGCTCTGTCCCACCGTGAACGGTATGTATAAGTGCAGTTACTAGAGACGCAGACGTGTATCGCAAAATGACCGCGTCTCCAGCTGGCTGCGTGCGAGCCAGTCAAGCAGGTACAAAACTGGACCGCACGCAGCAAGCTGTAGGACTACTACGCTTTGACACGCAAGCTATTAAATGCACCTTAGAACTACATCAATGCAAATAAATAACGTCGCATGACTTCTTTATTGGAGCTCGTGGTGTTTCTGGCACCGCCGTTTCGGCCGGATGCTGATCGACCCTGCGTTTTGCGACTTGCTGGAGTCGCGAGCACAGTTGAACTCATGTAACGTTAAGTATCCTAGCACAAGCTGGTAGCAAAGCTGATTTGGCTAATCGCGGACAACATTTCGTTCATTTAGTGTGTTCAACGGGGTTGTTTTGGGATGTTGTTCACATTGATGCAGGTTATTGAGGTACTGGCGGTGATTGGGGGCGTTCCTGAAGCCCAGACGGAGCAGAGAGATGCACTGTTAATCGCGTTTGTCTAACAAACTATGTACAGACATGTGAAATAAATTGTGCAACTTTTTGTTGGCGTAGGAGGGGTTTGCGGCGCAAGGTATTTTGGCATGAAAAAAGGCCTTCGGAATACCGAAGGCCTTTGCATTCACGATGGTGGAGACGAGGGGGATCGAACCCCTGACCTCTTGACTGCCAGTCAAGCGCTCTCCCAGCTGAGCTACGCCCCCGTGACGAGGAGATACTATAGGGGAAGTTAGCGCGACGTGCAAGGACTTTTTTGGTCAGACTCTAAATGCCTAATGATATAGGTAAGCGATGGCAGTGCCGGTGTGGACTCGGATCGTGGCTGTTGACCTGACGACGTTGCTAATGCCCGTGTCGGCCAACAAACCCAGGGAGCTGTGATCTAGTTCCCACTCTAGGCCGTGCTCGCTAACCTCGGTGTTGGGGGCGATTGCGATTATGGAAAACGTCTTGCCTTCGGCACCTTCGATGGCCCAGGATTCGCCTCCGTGCAGGATACGGGCCGTGATCTCGTCTTCGGCAATCCAGACTGGGGCGCCCTTGTAGCCCGCGAGCAGACCCAGTACGGAAAGCGCCATATCCGGGCGGCCGCCGGTGGCGCAGGTCGCAACCACTTCGGCACCTGGCCAGCGGCGGCGGACCGAATCGAGCGCCAATGCCAGATCGGTATAGTCCTTGTAGGGGTCGTGGCGTTCTACCTCAAAGGCTTCAGCGGCATCAACCAATGCACGACCCACATCGCTCACTGTGTCGGCATCCCCTACATACACGTCGCAGCTCAGTCCCGCGCCTAGCAGCGCGTCGAGCCCGCGATCCACGGCGACAACGTGGTCGCACTCCCCCGCTAGCTGACGTAATAGATCCGCGCTCGCCACCAACGGTGAGCCGCAGACTACTAATACTTTGCAAGCCACAGCTCTCGCCTATCCCTCAAACGCAAGCACGCGGACCAGATCCAGGTCCTCATAGCTATCGATAAAGATGTCGCAGTTGTCGCGAACCTCGTCGCGCTTCATGCGGCCGTGCGTGTCATAGATGCCCACGCGTTTAAAGCCGGCGCTGCCAGAGCTCTTAAGGCCAAAGACGGCGTCCTCGAACACCCATGCGCGTTCAAACTTGTGCCCGTGGCGTTCCTCCAGACGGCGCAACGCCAACTCATATACGTCGGGGAACTGCTTGGAGCGCCCCGCCTCGCCCGTGGTGGTCACAAACTCCATGTAGGCATCGAGACCGGCGCCCGCAAGCGCAGACGTAACCAGCTCGGCCGGCGTAGACGTGGCAATGCACATGGCAATACCGGCCTCCTTCGCCTGCTTCAAAAATGCAAGCAGGCCCTCGCGCGGCGGCACCTTGGAGTAGCCATCGATCAGGATGTCGCTCAGCTCGCGGTAGAGCTCGTCGCCATTTTCGCCAATGTCCCAGGTGTCGTGGTAGGCCTGGCACTCATCCTCGAGCGACAAATGCTCAAACTGGGCAAAATCGTCGACAGTCACGTCGACACCGTGGCGGTGCAATAACTCTGGCTGAGCATAAGCCCAAACGGGGGTGCTATTAACCAGTGTGCCGTCGCAATCGAAAATAAAAGCAACACTTGGGGCAGCGATGTGGTTCATAAACGAGCCTTTCGATGTCAAATGGTAAACAACCTGCTAAAAACGTTTTACCAAACGTCAACCTAACAATCTAGAAACGCTAATTGGTAAAACTGTCAAGAGTTTTACCACAGCAATTCTGCAAGTGGTATAAACATGGCGCTTACCGATTAAACGCACTCGCAAATCCTCTTTCGTTCATAAAAGTAACGTACAGGTGTTATCGTAGTTTCGGCCGAAAGTTCCACCGAGCACGCGAGGTGGAACGAATCATAGAACTATCGCCGTCCCTTCGATTCGTGCAGCCTTGGACCTTTCGCATCTAGTCACCAAGGCAACACGCTGCCGCGTCATGATGGGATCAAACGTGAGCGATACAAAGCTAAAGCCAGCAACCAAAAAGCCTGCCACCCGTAAAGCCGCCCCGCACGCACCGGAGCTCACCAAAGACGATGTCTACCTGTTTGGCATCGGCACGTGGGAGCGCAGCTGGGAAAAGATGGGCGCGCATCCCGACACGCAGAAACGTACGCGCGGCTGGCGTTTTTGCGTTTGGGCGCCCGAAGTAAAGAGCGTCCATGTCATTGGCGAATTTAACGACTGGGATGAACAAGCCAACCCGCTGGTGCCCGTGCATACGAGCGCTATTTGGGAAGGCTTTATTCCTGGCGCCGAGCAGGGCCAGCTCTATAAATATCTCATCGAGACCAACGAGGGCGAGAAGCTCTATAAGGCCGATCCGTACGCCTTTAAGGCCGAGTGCCCTCCGGGTACCGCTAGCGTGCTGTGGACCCTCGACGGCTATAAGTGGAACGATGCCGCATGGCTCAAGCGCCGCGCCAGCCATAACCACATGTCGCAGCCCCTTAACATCTACGAGGTGCATATTGGGTCGTGGAAGCGCCACGGTGACGCGCCGCAGGGCGAGCCCGACGAGTACGGCAACTACCCCGGCCCCATGGATCCCTTCCCCGCGCAGCGCGGCGAGTTCTATACCTACGATGACCTGTCGGTGGAGCTCGTGGACTACGTGCACGACATGGGCTATACGCATATCGAGGTCATGCCGCTTATGGAGCATCCTTTCGATGGCTCCTGGGGCTACCAGACGTCCGGCTACTTTGCCGCCACGTCGCGCTACGGCAACCCTCAGCAGCTCATGCACTTTATCGATGCATGCCACGAGGCAGGCATCGGCGTGATTATGGACTGGGTGCCTGGCGGTTTTTGCGCCGACGCCCACGGCCTTGCCACCTTTAACGGCCACATGCTGTTTGAGCACGAGATTCACCCCAACTGGGGCACGCACAAGTTTGACTTCGCCCGCGGAGAGGTCCGCTCCTTCCTGGTCTCCAACGTGCTGTACTGGCTCGAGAACTTCCACGTGGACGGTATTCGCATGGACGGCGTGTCCAGCATGCTGTACCTCAACTTTGGCATCGACGATCCGGGGCAAAAGAAGTTCAACAAGTACGGTACCGAGGAGGACCTTGACGCCAGCGCGTTTATACGTCAGGTCAACTGCGCCGTGGAGGCGCACTACCCCGACGTGATGATGATGGCCGAGGAGTCCAGCGCGTGGCCGCTCGTGACCTATCCGCCGCAGGACGGCGGCCTGGGCTTCCACTACAAGTGGGACATGGGCTGGATGAACGACACCCTGCACTACATGCAGACCGATTTTCCGTGGCGCCCCGGCAACCACGGGCTGCTCACGTTCTCCATCATGTATGCCTTTACCGAGAACTTCATCTGTCCGCTGAGTCACGACGAAGTCGTGCACGGCAAGTGCTCGCTCATCGGCCGTATGCCGGGCGACTGGTGGCGCCAGTTTGCCGGCCTGCGCACGCTGGCCTTCTACCAGATGACGCACCCCGGTGCCAAGCTCAACTTTATGGGCAACGAGATCGGCCAGTTTATTGAGTGGCGCTACTACGAGTCCATTCAGTGGTTCTTGACCGAGGAGTACGAGACCCACCGTCATCATCAGGCGTTTATCAAGGCGCTCAACCACCTGTACACCGCCGAGCCCGCCCTGTACGAGCGCGGCTACACCGACGACGGCTTTACCTGGATCGACGCGGATAACTCCAAACAGTCCATCGTGAGCTTTGTGCGCCAGGGCGAGGACGTCGATGACGACTTGGTAATCCTGATCAACTTTGACCCGGCGAGCTACGAGAGCTTCCGCGTGGGAGTGCCGCGCGAGGGCGACTGGGAGGTCATCTTTGACTCCGACCGTCCCGAGTTTGGCGGCAGCGGCTATGCCGGCGAGGAGCCCTACACCTGCTCGAGCGAGCCCTATCCCTGGAACGGGCAGATGGACTCCATCGAGATTAAGGTGCCCGGCCTGGCAGGTGTGGTGCTTAAGCGCCGCGGTCCCAGCAGCTACAAGCCGCCGGTGGTTGAGAAACCCAAGAAGGCGACGCGCAAGCGCACGTCCTCGGTGAAGCCCAAGGCCGCGGCTGCCAAGAAGGCTCCGGCCAAGGCGAAGGCTACGACCACCAAGGCCAAGCCCAAGACCGCTGCTAAGCCCACTGCCAAGGCTTCCGCGACCAAGAAGTCGTCTGCCAAAAAGGCCGCTACCAAGGCCAAGTCTGGTTCTGTTACGTCGTCTGTCAAGGATGCGTAACAAAGCCGTTACAGCTGTAATTACCCGCCTCACCGAGGCGTAGGATAAAAGACATAACCGTTCCGGGAGAAACATCCCCGGGGGAAAGGAACGTATGAATAAGATCTTCGACAACAAGCAGGAGTTTACCGAGCTCTATCGCGATGCCGTCATGAGCATTAGCGGCAAGAGCGTCGAGGCCGCCAGCGACCTTGACCACTTTAACGCCCTGGCCAAGCTCGTGGCCGAGAAGGCCCGTACCGTTGCCACCAAGAGCGACGCCCGCGCCACCGCCGAGGGCAAAAAGCGCGTGTACTACTTCTCGATCGAGTTTTTGATCGGCCGCCTGCTCGACAACTACCTGCTCAACTTTGGCGTGCGCGACATGGTCGCCGAGGCGCTCAACGACATGGGCTTCGACCTGTCCGTCATCGAGAACCAGGAGCCCGATCCGGCCCTGGGCAACGGTGGCCTTGGCCGTCTTGCCGCATGCTTCCTGGATTCCATGGCAGCCGAGGGCATTGCCGGCTACGGCAACGGCATGCGCTACCGCTACGGCCTGTTTAAGCAGGAGATCGTTAACGGCAGCCAGGTCGAGGCCACCGACGAGTGGCTCACCCACGGCTATCCCTGGGAGGTTCGCCGTCAGGACAAGGCCGTGACCATCAAGTTTGGTGGCCATGTTGAGGGCTTTGAGGAGAACGGCCGCACGTTCTACCGCACGGTTGACACGCAGGACATCCTGGCCGTCCCCTATGACATCCCCGTCGTGGGCTATGCCGGCGAGACCGTCAACAAGCTGCGCGTCTGGGCTGCCGAGCCGGTCGAGGAGCACTTTGACCTGGAGGCCTTCAATCGCGGCGACTATGCCCTGGCCGACGCCGAGCGCGCCGAGGCCGAGGCCATCAGCGCCATCCTCTACCCCAACGACGCCGGCGAGCACGGCCGTCTGCTGCGCCTGAAGCAGGAGTACCTGTTTGTCTCGGCCGGCATCTACAGCCTGCTCGACACCTTTGAGAAGGAGCACGGCGAGAACTGGGAGCTGCTGCCGCAGTTTGTGGCCATCCACACCAACGACACCCACCCCGCCATGTGCGGCCCCGAGCTCATGCGTATCCTGATCGACGAGAAGAAGCTCGAGTGGGACGACGCTTGGAACATCGTGACGCAGGTCGTGAGTTACTCCAACCACACCATCCTGCCCGAGGCTCTGGAGAAGTGGCCCATCGGCACGTTCTCCAAGCTCCTCCCCCGCGTGTACCAGATCATCGACGAGATCAGCCGTCGTTGGCACGAGTCGTTCGACACCACGCAGGAGGGCTGGCAGGAGCGTCTGCGCCAGACCGCCATTCTGTGGGACGGCGAGATTCGCATGGCCAACCTGTCTGTGATTTGCAGCCACAGCGTCAACGGCGTGGCCAAGATCCACTCCGATATCATCAAGAACATCGTGCTCAAGGACTTCTATGCCTTAACGCCCGAGAAGTTCAACAACAAGACCAACGGTATCTCGCACCGTCGCTTCTTTGCCGAGTCCAACCCAACCTACGCCAAGCTCGTGACCGAGGCCATTGGCGATGGCTGGCTCAAGGACGCCTTTGAGCTGGAGAAGCTCAAGGAGTTCCAGAACGACACCGAGTTCCTGAAGGCCGTGGGTGCCTCCAAGCGCGCCAACAAGGAGCGCCTGGCCGCCTACGTTAAGGCCGAGACCGGTCTAGTCATTGACCCCAACACCGTCTTTGATGTTCAGGTTAAGCGCTTCCATGCCTACAAGCGCCAGCTCATGAACATCATGAAGGTGATGGACATCTACAACCGTCGCATCGCCGATCCCAACTTCCACGTGACGCCGACGACCTTCATCTTTAGCGGCAAGGCTGCCTCGAGCTACACCTTTGCCAAGGAGACCATCCGCCTTATTAACTCCGTTGCCGAGGTCATCAATAACGACGCCCGCGTCAACGAGGTCATGAAGGTCTGCTTTATCCCCAACTTCCGCGTGAGCAACGCCCAGCTCATCTACCCCGCCGCCGAGATCTCGGAGCAGATCTCCACGGCCGGTAAGGAGGCCTCGGGCACGTCCAACATGAAGCTCATGATGAACGGCGCCATTACGCTGGGCACCCTCGACGGCGCCAACATCGAGATCGCCGACCTGGCCGGCCGCGAGAACGAGGCCATCTTTGGCCTGACCGCTCCCGAGGTCGAGCAGCTTTGGGCGTCGAACAGCTACTTTGCGTGGGATACCCTCAACGGCGACCGCGAGCGTCTGGGCCGCGTGATGGACGAGCTCAAGGACAACACCTTTGCGGGTCTTTCGGGCAACTTCGAGAGCATCTACAACGAGCTCATGAACAACAACGACCCCGACCTGGTCATGGCAGACTTCCGCAGCTACGTGGATGCGTGGGAGAAGCTCACGAACAGCTACGGCGACCAGGAGACCTGGAACCGCAAGGCCCTGCTCAACACCGCCTCGAGCGGCTGGTTCTCGAGCGACCGCACCATTCGCGAGTACCGCGACGAGATCTGGCACGCATAAAGGCGCGCGAGCTCCCCTATGCCAGCACGGCATTACTCGACGGGCGTGACGTTGCGCCGCGCCCGTCGCTAATGGGTTTAGGAACATCGATGACAGAAGGAGAAATCGATGAGTAAGAAAGAATGCATCGCGATGCTCCTCGCAGGAGGACAGGGCAGCCGATTGGGGGCACTCACCCAAAAGATCGCTAAGCCGGCGGTTAGCTTTGGTGGCAAGTTCCGCATTATCGACTTTTCGCTGTCCAACTGCTCAAACTCGGGCATCGACACGGTGGGCGTTCTGACGCAGTATCGCCCCTACCTGCTGCATGCCTACGTGGGCTCCGGCGAGGCGTGGGATCTGGACAGCCGCGACGGCGGCGTGTCGATCCTTCCGCCGTACGAGACGCAGACCGGTGGCGCCTGGTATGCGGGCACGGCCGACGCCATTACGCAGAACCTCGACTACATCAAGGCCAACGATCCCAAGTACGTCCTGATTCTTTCGGGCGATCACCTGTATCGCATGGACTACCGCAAGATGCTCAAGACGCACATTGAGAACAACGCGGACCTCACGGTGAGCGTTATGCCCGTGCCGTGGGAGGAGGCCAGCCGCTTTGGCATCCTGACCACCGACCCCGAGGACGGCCGCATCACCAAGTTCACCGAGAAGCCCGATAAGCCCGATTCGAACCTCGCGTCCATGGGCATCTACATCTTCTCGGCCGACGTGCTGATCGAGGCGCTCGAAGAGGACGCTCTGGACCAGCGCTCGAGCCACGACTTTGGCAAGGACATCATCCCCAAGCTTCTCGGCGAGGGCAAGCGCCTGTACAGCTACGAGTTCCACGGCTTTTGGAAGGACGTCGGCACCATCGCCAGCTTCCACGAGACCTCGATGGACCTGCTGGGCAACAACCCCGAGTTCGATTTGTTCGACAAGCACTTCCCCATCATGTCCAACATCACCACGCGTCCGCCGCACTACATTGGCCCGGACGGCCGCCTGGACGACTGCCTGGTCTCCAACGGCTGCAAGATCTACGGCACCGCTCGCCACTCGATCATTTCGACCGATGTCATCATCGAGGAGCGCGCCGTGGTCGAGGACTCCGTGCTGCTGCCGGGCGCGCACGTCAAGAGCGGTGCGCACATCTGCCGCGCTATTTTGGGCGAGAACTCCACGGTCGAAGAGGGCGTGAAGCTCGGCTCTGTCGATACCACCAAGGATACGGCCGTCGTTGGAAATGACGTCGTTATCGGGAAGGGGGAATGATCCGATGATCAATCGCAAGGCCATCGGTTATATCACCGCTAACTACTCTTCGACTTACGGCAGCGTGCTGCTCAAGGACCGTCCCATCGCGTCCGTTCCCTTTTTGGGCCGCTACCGCCTGATCGACTTCCCGCTGTCCAACATGATGAATGCCGGCATCAAGACCGTCGGCGTCGTTATGCCGGGAAACTACCGCTCGCTGATCGACCACGTGGGCTCGGGTAAGGACTGGGGCCTGGACCGCAAGAAGGGCGGCCTGTTCATGGTGCCCGGCAACGCGTATGGCACCACCAAGGGCGGCATGCGCTTCCTGCTGCGCGACATCATCTCCAACAAGACGCTGTTCCAGCGCTCGGACAAGCCCTATGTCGTGATGATGGGCACCAACATCATCTTTAACATGGACCTCAACACCATCATCGACGCACACGAGAACTCCGGCGCCCAGATGACCGTGGTGTACTGCAAGGCCACGCGCAACGTCGATGACGAGACCAAACTCGAGATTAACGAGAACGGCCGCCTGACGGGCGTGAGCGCCGGCGTCGTGTACGGCGACAACGCCTCTATGGACTGCTGCATCGTCAACCGCGAGACGCTGCTCGAGATTATCGACCACTACCAGGCCGCCGACTATCTGGACCTGCTCGAGGCACTCCAGGGCGACCTTGGCAACATCGACGTGTGCAGCTACGAGTACAAGGGCGAGGTCGTGGGCGTGTTTAGCGAGAAGTCGCTGTACCGCCGCAGCATGGACCTGCTCGACCAGACCGTGGCCGATCAGCTCTTTGACCCCGAGCGCCCGATCCTGACCAAGGCTCACGACGTGCCGCCTTCGCGCTATGCGACCGGCAGCCACGCGTGCAACTCGATCATCTCGGCCGGCTGCATCATCAAAGGCACCGTGCGCAACTCGATCCTGTCGCGCGGCGTCGTGGTCGAGGAAGGCGCTTCGGTGACCAACTCGATCATCAACCAGAGCTGCATCATCAAGAGCGGCGCACGCGTTGAGAATGCCATCCTGGATAAGAACAACGTGGTCCCCACCAATACCGAGCTTCGCGGCACGCCCGAGAACATTCTGGTGCTGGGCAAGGCTCCGTTAACTTCCGACACCACCATCGTGCGTTAACGTTGACACCGCAACATCGCTCGTAACATGTAGAATAGCCGCCCGGTTAGCGCCAGGCGGCTATTCTCGAATTACAACATGGGAGACAATATGGCAGAAACCAGCAAAAAGATGCAGATCGTGTTTGCCTCGGCCGAGTGCGCACCGTTTGTTAAGACCGGTGGCCTCGGCGACGTGGCGGGCTCGCTGCCTGCGGCGCTCGTGCGCGCCGGCGCCGAGGTTATCGTGATGGTGCCCAAGTACGCCACCATCAAGGACGAGTACAAGGCGCAGATGGAGCACTTCTCCGACTTTTACGTGAGCCTGGGCTGGCGCAATGAGTACTGTGGACTCGAGAAGCTCGAGCACGACGGCGTCACCTATATGTTCATCGACAACGAGCGCTACTTTGCGCGCGACTATCCGTACGGCTTCTTTGACGACGGCGAGCGTTTTGCGTTCTTCTCCAAGGCCATTACCGAGAGCCTGCAGCACCTGCCGGCCGGCTTTGAGTGCGACATCCTGCATTGCAACGACTGGCAAACGGCACTGGCACCAGTGTTCTTACGCGAGTTCTACCAGGGCCTGCCGCTGTACGACCGCGTCAAGACCGTGTTCTCGATCCACAACGTGGCGTTCCAGGGCCAGTTTAGCGACACCGTGATGGAGGACATCCTGGGTGTGGCGCATATTCCGGCGGCCGCCTCGCAGCTGCGCTGCGACGCCTGCAGCATCAACTACATGCTGGGCGCGCTGCACTATGCCGACGCCATCACAACGGTGAGCCCCACCTATGCGGGCGAGATCCAGACACCCGAGTTTGGCGAGGGCCTGGACGGCGTGCTGCGCGAGCGTTCCTACGCGCTGCAGGGCATTTTGAATGGCATTGACGTAGCGGGCTTTGACCCGGCAACCGACAAGCGCATTGCCGCCAACTACACGATTGACGATCGTTCCGGCAAGGCCGTGTGCAAGGCCAAGCTGCAGGAAGAGCTAGGCCTCGAGGTTCGCGACGACCGCCCGCTTATGGTGATGGTTACTCGCCTGACGCGCCAGAAGGGCATGGACCTGGTCATGTACGCGCTCGACCGCATCCTGTCCGGCGGCGTTCAGGTGGCCGTGCTGGGCACAGGCGACCGCGACTACGAGGACGGCCTGCGCTACTTCCAGGACAAGTACCCTGGCACCATGGCCGCGCGCATCGAATTCGATCCGGCACTGTCGCAGCGTATGTACGCCGCCGCCGACATGTTCCTGATGCCTTCGAAGTTTGAGCCCTGCGGTCTGTCGCAGATCATCGCCATGCGCTACGGCACCCTGCCCATCGTGCGCGAGACCGGTGGCTTGAAGGACACCGTGATCCCGTATAACGAGTTTACCGGCGAGGGTACGGGCTTCTCGTTTAGCAACTTTAATGGCGACGAGATGGGCGACGCGGTCTTCCGCGCAGCGCGCCTGTTCTGGGATAACCGTGAGGCATGGAACCAGCTGGTCACGCAGGCCATGAGCCAGGACTTTAGCTGGACGCGCTCGGCCGACAAGTATCTGGACCTGTACTTCTTTATGCACCCGGAGATTGAGAGGCCGGCGGGTGTGGAGGCTGCGGCGGTTGTCGAGGAGCCGGTTGAAGCTGAGGCCGTTAAGGCCGATCCTGAAGTGAAGGTCGAGGCTACTCCCAAGCCCGAGCCTGAGGTTAAGCCCGCTGCGAAGCCTGCCGCCAAGAAGACGACGACTCGCAAGACAACGGCTAAGAAGGCCACGACCACGAAGGCCGCTGCTAGCAAGACTAGCGCCGCTAAGGGAACTACTGCCAAGGCATCGACTACGCGCAAGCGTACGACCGCCGCTGCCAAGAAGGCCGCCGAGGCCGAGGCCGCTCCCGAGGCAAAGGCCGAGCCCGCGGCAAAGGCTCCGGCCAAGACCGCTGCCAAGAAGACGGCTGCGACCAAGACCACGACTGCCAAGAAGGTCACGGCTACGAAGTCGACGACGACCAAGGCCGCTACGACGAAGGCCGCCGCGAAGACGACCCCGAAGGCTGCTGCAAAGCCCGCCGTCAAGGTCGAGGAGGCGCCCTCCGAGCCCAAGGCCAAGGCAGCTGTCGAGGCAAAGCCGACCGCCAAGACCACCACGCGCAAGCGCGCTACGACGACGGCCAAGAAGACCACGACCAAGGCTGCTGCCCCCAAGGCAGAGGCTAAGGCCGAGCCCGCCAAGGAGGCCCCGATCTCCCCCGCTGTTCCGGCCGAGGAAAAGGCTCCGACCAAGAAGACCTCCGTCCGTAAGGCAACGGCCACCCGCAAGCGCCACTAATCCGGACGATTAAAACTTAATCCTCAAAGCAAAAGAGGGCGTCCCAACCAGGCGCCCTCTTTTGCGTTGAACTTCTCCATTAAAAAGAGGGCCGGTTTACTACGACAAAATGGCTCCGGCCGACCACGGCGGGTAATCTACGAAATTGGCAACGCCTCTACCTGCGGTTTTAATATCACGAAAATGACCGTGGTTGAGATCATTCAATTCGTCGTAGTAAACCGGGGTACTTTTGTTTGGCTACAAATAGTATCGGTTTAGACGTTTTTAAATATCGCGATAATTTTGGTGGTAAAACGATTTTCTAGGACAACCGTTCGCCGATGGTAAACGGATGTTGTTTATACAGCCTGTGTACAACAGATATACTTACAATCTGTGCGTAAAGCCCATGGCCCGCAGGCCGTGATTCTATTGAACTGGACCGTATTATGAGATTGATTCACAACAGCCGTCTGCCGCAGTTTCGTACTCCGTTTGGCGCTGTGACCACAGGAACTACCCTTTCACTCTCCGTGATTCTGGAGGATGCCGATCCCGCGCAGGCAACGCTTACGCTCCGCACCTGGGTCGATGAGATCGGTGAGTCTCGGTATCCAATGACGCACGAGGGCGACGGCATCTTTACCGCCGAGCTTGAGTGCACCGAGCCCTGTCTTATTTGGTACAGCTTTATATGCAATATCGAGGGTCAGCCCGAGGTCCGCTTGGGCGCGCCACAGGGCCGCACCGGCGGCGAGGGCGTAACCTATGACTACGCCGAGGTTCCGTCCTTCCAGATTACCGTCTATAAGCACCGCGAGAACCGTCCCACCTGGTACGAGCGCGGTATGGTCTACCAGATCTTCCCCGATCGCTATGCCCGCGACGAGCACTGGCGCGAGCGCACGCTGGCCGAGGTCGAAAAACCGCGTAAGGGCATTCAGCGCCGCATGGTCGAGGACTGGAACGAGCCGCCTGTGTACGATCGCGCCGAGGACGGCTCCATCAAGACTTGGGACTTCTACGGCGGCTCGCTCAAGGGCATCCAGGAAGATCTGCCTCGCATCGCCGAGCTGGGCTTTACAGCCATCTACCTCAACCCCATTTTTGAAGCCGCGAGCAATCACCGCTACGACACCGCAGATTACACCAAGATCGATCCGATTCTGGGCACCGAGCAGGACTTTACCGAGCTGTGCGAGGCGGCCGAGAAGCTGGGCATTTCCATCATTCTGGACGGTGTGTTCAACCACACGGGCGACGATTCGATCTACTTCAACCGCTACGGCAACTACCCCGGCGTGGGCGCGTGGCAGAGCGAGGATTCGCCGTGGCGCGATGCGTTTTATTTCCACGAGGACGGCTCGTACGACTGTTGGTGGGGCGTGGGCAATATGCCCGCCATCAATGAGAGCTCGGAACTGGTACGCGAGCGGCTCCTGGGCAAGGACGGCGTCATTCGTAAATGGCTGCGCGCCGGCGCTCACGGTTGGCGCTTGGATGTGGCCGACGAGCTTTCCGATGACTTCCTGGCCGAGATCAAAAAGGCCGTGCTCGCCGAGAAGCCCGACGCGCTGCTGCTCGGCGAAGTCTGGGAAGATGCCTCCAACAAGATCAGCTACGGCCATCTGCGTCGCTATCTGCAAGGCTCCGAGCTCGACTCGGCCATGGATTACCCCTTCCGCGACATGGTCATCGGCTTTTTGATGGGCTACAAGAACGCCTATCAGGCGGCCGAGGACATCGAGACCCTGCGAGAGAACTATCCGCGTGAGGCCCTGTCTTGCGCACTAAATCTGCTTTCGAGCCATGATCGTCCGCGCATTATCTCGGTGCTCGGCGGCGGCCCCGACGAGTCGCAGCTGCCCGAGAGCGAACGCAGCAAGTGGCGCCTAGACGAGAACGCGATGGGCCTGGCCAAGAGCCGTTTTTGGCTCGCGACGCTCATGCAGATGACGTTCCCGGGCGTTCCCTCACTCTATTACGGTGACGAGTACGGCTTGGAGGGACTCACCGATCCGGGCAATCGCCGCACCATGCCAACCAAGGAAGACCTGCACGACTTCGATACGTTCGCGATCGTCAAGAATGCCTCGGCCGTGCGCCGCGCGCTGCCATTTATGATCGACGATGAAATCAAGGCCTTCGCGCTCAATGATGAGGTGCTAGCATACAACCGCATGGGCAAGGATGGCGAGTCCGCGACCGTCATCATCAACCGCAGCCTGCGCAATTCTCATCGCGTGACCATTCCGGCGCTCGGCGAATGTGCGAGCGATGTGATTAGCGGTCACGAGTGCGAGATCCACAACGGTACGGTCACGCTAGACCTGTACCCGCTGGGGTCGTCGATCATCTATCACCACGCCGAGCAGCGCCTGCAGGAGCCGCTCGATCACGGTGCGGGTGTTGTATGCCATATCACATCAGTGCCGACCGACGACGGCAAGCCCGGTACGATCGGCGCGCCCACGCGTCGCTTTATCGACCATCTGGACGCCATGGGCATGCGCTACTGGCAGGTTCTCCCCGTCAACCCCACGGACTTCTTCCGCTCCCCTTACGCCGGTCCTTCGGCCTTTGCAGGCAATATCGACCTCCTTCCCGAGAGCCACGAGGAGCTGGCAGCCGACTTTGAGACCTGGAAGGCCCGCGGAGGCGAGGATGCCGATCCGCTGTACACCGCCTTTAAACATCGCAATGCCGATTGGCTCGAGAAATACTGCGTCTACATGGCCGTTAAGAAGTACTTTGAGGGCGAGTCGCGCCATGATTGGCCGGCAGATGTCGCGCGCTACAACGAGCATCTGATCGACGACAAGCGCTTCCACAACGAGGCCGAGCTTCAGGCGTACATGCAGTACCGCTTTGACCTGGCTTGGTGCGAGCTCATGAACTATGCGCACAAGAAGGGCATCGAGGTTATCGGCGATATTCCTATGTACGTGTCCGACGATTCGGCGGATGCGTGGAGCGAGCCCGAGAACTTCTGGCTGTCCGATACCGGCAAGGCGATTGAGCTTTCCGGTGCGCCGCCCGACAACTTTGCACCCGAGGGCCAGGTGTGGGGCAACCCGACGTTCCGCTGGGACCACATGAAGCAGAACGGCTATAGCTGGTGGATGGATCGCCTGCGTCGTGCGTTCTCGCTCTACGACCGCGTGCGCCTGGATCACTTCCTGGGCTTCCACAGCTACTTTAGTATCCCCGCGGGCAAGGCTTGCGCCGAGGGCCGCTGGCTGGCGGGCCCGGGCAAGGACCTGTTCCAGACCGCCTATGACGAGCTGGGGCCGCTCAACTTTATCGCCGAGGACCTGGGCTACCTGACGCCCGGTGTTCGCGCCATGGCTTCGACCTGCGGTTTCCCCGGCATGGACGTGCTGGAGTTTAGCGACTACGACGTTCGTTGCGGTGTGCACCCCACGCCCGGCAAGATTCTGTACACCTCGACGCACGATACGTCGACGCTGGCCGGTTGGTGCACGCGTTCCTTTGCGGGCGGCGATGAACCGAGCGGTGTTGAGGTGGCGGCAAAGTTGATGAGCGACGCGCTGGCAAGCGACGCTCCCCTGGTGATGATGCCGCTGCAGGATGTCCTGGGGCTTGGCGACGACGCGCGCATGAATGTTCCGGGCGTGGCCACGGGCAACTGGACCTGGCAGGCTGACGAGGCGGACATTGCAGCCGCCGAGAACAAAACCGCACAGCTCCTGCGCAACAACCATAGATTCTGGGGCGAAGCGTGATAAAACCCCCGATATAGGGTACAGTTACAAACGTTTGAATTTTTGCGGGCAGAGTAATCTGCCCGCTTTGTGCTGAAAAGGAAGTATTATGGCGCGCTACGATTACAAGTGCTCGAGCTGCGGCAACGTATTTGAGGTTGAGCATCCCATGTCCGAGACTCCCGAGGTCGTGTGCCCCAGCTGCGGTGCCCCGGCGGCCAAGACGTTCTCAGCCAGCGGCATTAAATTTGAGGGCAGCGGTTTCTACAACACCGACCAGCGAAGCGGCGGCTCCAGCACCAGCGCCACAAGCGGCTGCTGCGCCAACTGCCCGCATAACCACTAGGAACCAAACAGCCCCGCGATCAGCATCGATCGCGGGGCTAATTCTTTGCGCTAAGGGTAGCAAATTTGGGACGGGGCTTTTTTAACTACCCGGCCTGCAGGGTAGTTAAAAAAGCCCCGTCCCAAATTTGCTACCCTTGGGCCCGTATTACTTGTGGACCAGTCTGGCACAGAAGTGGCCGTCGTAGGAGTCGGCGTTTACCGGTACGCTTTGGAAGAGGCCTCGATCGTTCTGACGTACGGAGACGAGCTTCTTGGCCTGATCGAACTCGGTAAGTTGCAGAATCTGCGCCTCGGAAAGCGGCGCCACGCTAAAGCCGGCACCCTCGGGAGAAGCAAGGAACGCGTCCACCACCTGTGTGTTCTCCTCGTCGAAGACCGAGCACGTCGCATAGATCAGCTCGCCGCCGGCAGCCACGCGCGCGGCAGCCTCTTTGAGCATCGTCAGCTGCAGCTTGGGCAGATCAGTCGTAACGTCGCTCTCGGTCAGACGCCACGGGATCTCGGGATGACGACGCATGGTTCCGGTGCCCGAGCACGGCGCATCGATAAACACGGTATCGAACTTGACCCGCTCACCGCGCATGGCATCAAACGATGTGAGAACCTCATCGAGCTCGCAAGCATCACCCGAAACCGTACGAACGCCCTGAATACCGGCCTTATGCAGGCGAGCGAGATTCAGATCGCACTTGCGATCATGCAGATCGAGCGCCGTATGCTGACGCTCATAGCCCGCACGCTTGGCCTGACACATCATCACATAGGTCTTGGTGCCACGACCGGCACCAATCTCAAGGCAGCTACCAGGGCGCGTGGCAGCCGTGGCGATAAGCTGCGCGTTGAGATCAGACGCCACCGCGGCAGCACGCTCAAACACACCCGAAGCAACGGTAACCTGGGCATCAACCGGGGCATGGCAGCCCGGGAAGACAGGCGCGACGAGCTGCGAGATATACGGATCGGGCTTGGTCGCAAAGGCGTTCTCATGCAGGGCCAGTGGCGCGGGGGCCAGATTGCCGGCAAAGTTAAGCGCACCCTCTGGCGTGTCGAACGATGCCATAATGCGAGCGCACAGCCAACGCGGCAGTCCCATCAGGCGCGACAGACGAACCAGGCGTCGCTCAGACTCATCTACATCGGACGCCGTGGCAAAGTCCTCAACGTTGTCCGCGACTTTATGCAGCACGGCATTGGCCAAACCGGCGGCAGACTTAGCTCCGCTGCGCACCAGCTCAACGCCCTGACTCACCGCAACGCGACCAGGCGTATGCAGATAAAGCATCTCGAAGGCCGAGATACGAAGCGCCATGCGAACACGCGGCGCAACCTTTTTAGGCTTATCGAGAAACTGATCGAGCAGTTCGTCCAAAATACCCTGCGTGGCGGCCACACCAAGCGCCAAGCGAGCTGCAAAAGCGGAATCGCGCTGGTCAACAGCCTTGGCCGATGCGCGAGAGGACAGCACGTCGCGCGCATACATGCCGCGGCGATCGGCCTCCATCAGCACATCGAGTGCAAGCTTGCGCGCGGGAGACAGCTTGCTCATGACAAAACACCCCAGATAAGATCGGCGCCTTGCAGCCCAGCAGCCCAAGCAGAAGCGGCCATGGCACGCTTGCCATCGGGCTTAACCTCGAGCAGTTCAACCGCACCATCGGAAAGACCAAGGTAAACACGCTTGGCCTTAATGAGAACCTGACCCTCGCCAAGCGACACATCAGCTGGCGCAGCATCGAGCACGCGAACCGACTTGCCGGCAATCACGCAACGAGCGGGAGCGGTGTCGGACGAGGCAAGCACATGACGCACGCAATCAAGCGCCGCCATGTGCGGATCCAGACGCATCTCCTGCTTAGAAATCTTGGCAGCATGCGTGACGAGAGATTCATCCTGCTCGGTCCACACGGCGGTGCCGTCGGCAAGGGAAGGAAGCGTATCGGCAAGCAGTTTGCCGCCCAGCTCGCCAAGCTCCATAGTCAGTGCCTCAGCATGCTTACCGGCAACCGACGTGGAAGCCTGAGCACAATAAGCACCAGTATCCACGCCATGCCCGATGCGCATGATAGAAACGCCAGCAACCTCATCACCAGCAAGAATGGCACGCTGAATAGGAGCAGCCCCCCGCCAACGAGGCAGCAAGGACGCATGAACATTCACAATGCCGAGCGGCGCCATGTGAAGAACCTCATCGGGCAAAATGCAACCATAAGCAGCCACACAGAAAATATCGGCATCCGCAGCTTGGAGCGCCTCAACAACCTCGGCCGTCATACGATTTGTCTCAACAACCGGCAACCCCAGCTCAAGCGCCTTGGCCTTAACAGGAGAAGGCTCAAGCTTCTTACCACGCCCACGAACAGCATCAGGACGAGTAATAACAAGCGCAATCTCATTCCCAGCCTCAACAAGCGAAACCAGCGAAGGCACAGCAAAATCAGGCGTACCCATAAACACAATACGCATAAAAGTTAGTCTCCTCTCAATAACGAGCCGAGACGGCTACAAAAGAAGCGCTCCAGGTCGCGAACGCACCCAGCCGCAAGAACAATTCAACAAAGACAAATATACCCAAAAACAAAGAAAGGGCCGCATAAAAGCAGCCCTCCCAACAAAGCCCCTATCAGCGAAGACGCCCCTCCCTGGCCAACGGCACCCGGGCAAACCGGGCCAGAACAACGCAGTCCCCAGTGCTGAGCGCCCACATATCGTCCCGCGCGCAGTTTCGCAGCAAAGCGAGAATGTTTGAGCACGGGATGATATGTGGGCGCTCAGCACCGGGGACGGTGGGACCTACTCCGTCTCGCCCGGTCGAGCGCCGCGGGCCAGGGCGTCCTGGTACTCCTTGACGGCCTTGATCCTCTGCATGGGCTTGAGTCGCTCAAACATGGTATTGCCGTGCAGATGATCGATCTCGTGCTGCAGGCACACGCAGAACAGGTCGCCCGAGGCCTCGTAGCGAATCAAGTTGGCATCCAGGTCGTACGCCTCGACGACGACATGGTCGGGACGCTCGATCTCGCAGCTAATGCCGGGGATGGACAAACAGCCCTCACTAAACGGCACCAGATGGTCGCTCTGCTCAACAATGACGGGGTTAATGAGCACATACGGGTCGTAGTCGTTCTTGTCGCTGTAGTCGCAGTCGATGGTGACGAGTTGAATAAGCTCGCCGATCTGCGGAGCAGCCAGGCCGCAGCCGCCGTTCTCGAACATCATCTTCTTCATCTTCTCGGCAAGCGCCTCAATCGCCGGGGTGATCTCCTCGATGACGGCGCACTCCTGACGCAGACGAGGGTCGGGCGACAGTACGATTCCGTTGGCTTCCATGGCCATCCTTTCGGGTTGTTACATCAAATCATAGGCGTCGACGTCAACACTCACGCTCACGCCGCGCACGGAGCCCGCTTCTTTGAGACAGGCGTCGATATCATCAGAGATATGGTACCCCACGGGCGACTTCACAAGCAGATGGAAACGGTAACGGTCCTTGGCTCTCTCGATTACACACGAAGCCGGGCCCAGCACCTGCGGCACGGCGCTCCCCGCCCGCAAAAAGTTGGGCGCGGAGACATGCCAGCGGCGCTTGAGGAGCTTCGCGATGCGTCCGATGTAATCCTGCGCGTCGTCTCGGCTCGCCGACCACACCAAAATGTTGACCAAGCGAACAAACGGCGGGTACAGCGCGTCGCGGCGCTGGTTCAGGTCGTAGTCGGTAAAGAGCGAACGGTCGTGCTCAGCGACGGCGCGAATGACCGGATCCTCGGGCAGATACGTCTGGATGATCACCTCGCCGGGGCAATCGCCACGACCGGCACGGCCCGCCACCTGTTCCAGCAGGTCGTAGGCGCGCTCCCCTGCGCGGAAGTCCGGCAGCTTGAGGGCGAAGTCGGCATTGACCACGCCCACAAGCGTGACCTCGGGAAAGTCGAGACCCTTTGCGATCATTTGGGTGCCCAGCAACACGGCGCAATCGGCGGCATCAAACTGCTCGAGCAGCTTTTTGTGTGCATCCTTGCCGCGCGTGGAATCGGCATCCATGCGAATAATGGCGACGTCCTCGGGAAGCAACTGGTGCAGTGCGTCCTCGATCTGCTGCGTGCCCAGACCCATTTTTGCCAGGTAGCGACTGCCGCATTTGGGGCAACGGCTCGTAGGCGCGGGATACGGCTGCACGCGCCAAGACGAACCGCATGTATGACACTGCAGCGTGTGCGTGCGCTCGTGATACGTAAGCGCGGTGGAGCAGTGGTTGCAGGTGGGGACGCAGCCGCACTCGCGGCACATCAGGAATGGCGCAAAGCCACGGCGGTTATGCAACAGCACGGCCTTCTCGCGTCGCTCGACCACACGCTCCAAGCCCTCCATCAAGGGCTTTGAGAACATGGAGCGGCTGCCGTGCGAGAACTCACGGCGCAGGTCGGCGATCCGAACCGTAGGCAGAACAGCATGTCCCGGGCGCTCGGGCATCTCGACGCGCGTCCATGTGGCACCGTTATACGTGCCACGGCGGCAGCGGTCGAGGGCCTCGGCAGAAGGCGTGGCGGAGCCCAACACGAGCGGGCAGCGGTAGCGTCGCGCCATCTCGGCCGCCACCTCGCGCGCATGGTAGCGCGGACTAGAGCCCTGCTTATAGCTGGTCTCGTGCTCCTCGTCGATGATGATGAGGCCTAGATCGCTGAGCGGGCAAAAGAGCGCCGAGCGGGCACCCACGACCACACGCGCGGCACCGCTGGCAACCATATCCCACTGGTCCAGGCGCTCGCCGGCCGAAAGGCGCGAATGGAACACGGCGACCGTCTCGCCAAAGCGCGAGCGGAAGCGGCCGACAGTCTGGGCCGTCAGCGAAATCTCGGGCACGAGTACGCAGGCCGAACGGCCAGCTGCCAGCACACGCTCGATGGCGGAAAGGTAAACCTCGGTTTTGCCGGAGCCGGTTACGCCGTCCACAAGGACAACGTCACCATGAGCGTCGAGGCGCGCGCGCTCAATCTGCGTGAGCGCCTGCTGCTGGCCGTTGGTAAGTGCGACCGGCGCCTTGCCGCTTGCCGAGGACAGCGTGGTCTGCTCGCTGCATCCACGCCAGGCGCGGCGCTCCTCCACAACCACGACGCCGCGTTTTTCGAGCGACTTGATGGTCGCCGACATGCTGTTATAGAGAAGGTTGAGGTCGCGCGTCGTGACCGGGCCGCACTGGAGCGCCTCAATGAGCTGACGCTGACGAACTGCAGTCTTGGGCGGCGTATAGTCGAAACCCTCGGGCGTGAGCATGACCCAGCGGTTTTGGATTGGCTTGACGGCGGGACGTTCAACCGTCCACACGCCGTCGTCACCCTTGACCACGCGCGGGCTGCCGCCCGGAGGCAAGAACAGGCGCAGGCACTCGGAAAGCGTTGCGACGTACTCGCGGCTCATCCAGCGTGCGATACGGGCGGCTTCGGCGGTAAAGAGCGGCTTGCTGAGGATAGCCTCGATAGGCTTGATGCGCGCAGGATCGAGGGTGTTGTTGCCCTGCAGGTCGCCCAGCTCGGGCGCGATATCGACGATATAGCCTGCGGCGGCACGGTTACCAAAGTGGACCAGGACTGTGGATCCGATCTGCGCCTCGTCGGCAAGGGACCGAGGAATGCCGTAAGCAAACGGCTCGGACAGCGCGCGCGTCGGGATGTCGAGAACCACGCTCGCATAGGCGGCGATGGGCTCAGGTGCAAGCTTAGGCTGAGCCGAGGCAGCGGCAGGCACGGGCTTCGCCGGAGTCTCCTCCGGTTCCGGCGAACCAAACAGCGAAAGTTGCTCGGCCATGGCCCCAGCACCTCCTATCCCATACGTCTACAGAAACAAGAGCCCCGCTCGGGGTGAACGGGGCTCGGATACAAACGTTTGCGCAGTGATTACAGCGCCATCGTGCGGGCGCGGTCGATACGCGCCAGGCAGTCGTCGCGGCCGACGAGCGCCATGGTCTCGCCCAGCGGGGGGCTCACCATGTTGCCGCAGACGGCGACGCGCACGGCCTGGAACACCACGCGCTTCTTAAGGTCCATCTGCTCGGGCAGCGGCTCAAGCGCGGCGTCGATGTTGGCAGCCGTCCACTCGTTCACGCCCTCGAGCGCGGCCCTGGCGGTGTCCAGAATGGCACCCATGCCCTCCTTGGCAAGGCCCTTGTTGACGGACTTCTCGTCATACTCGAGCGTCTCGGCCGTAGCGAAGATGGGAGCGGCTACGGTCACGGCGTCGGCCGGCATCTTGGTACGCGGCTTGACGATGGCGGCAAGCGCATCGATCCAATCCTCGCCGTACTCGACATTACCCTCGATGAGACCCGCCTCGTGCAGCTCGGGAACCATGATCTCGTCGGCAAACTGAGCATCGGACATACCATTGATGTACTCGGCATTGACCCAGTCGAGCTTCTTGGGGTCGAAGGTAGCCGGGTTCTTGGAGATGCGGTCGAGCGAGAACTTGCTGGCAAGGACTTCGCGCGGGATGATCGTGGTCTCGCCGTCGAGCGACCAGCCGAGCAGCGCCAGATAGTTGACGAAGGCGTCGGACAGGTAACCGGCATCGCGGTACTCCTCCACCGAGGTGGCGCCGTGGCGCTTGGAGAGCTTCTTGCCGTCGGCGCCCAGGATCATGGAGATGTGAGCGAACGTGGGCACGGGAGCGCCGAGGGCCTCGTAGACCATGACCTGACGCGGGGTGTTGGACAGGTGGTCGTCGCCGCGGATGACATGGGTGATCTTCATCATGGCGTCGTCGAGGACGGTCGCGAAGTTATACGTGGGCGTGCCATCGGAGCGGAAGATGACAAAGTCGTCGAGCTCCTTGGCGTCGAAGGTCACCTCGCCGTGGACGGCGTCGTGGATGACGACGTCGCCGCGGTCCTCGGGCACCTTAATACGCAGGACGTAGGACTCGCCGGCCTCGATGCGACGGCGGGCCTCCTCGGGATCAAGATCGCGGCAACGGCGCTGATAGCCCTGGAAGGGGTCCTTGCGCTCCTGCGCGGCCTTGCGGTCGGCGTCGAGCTGCTCCTTGGTGCAGAAGCAGGGATAGGCCTTGCCCTCGTCCCAAAGCTTCTGGGCGGCCTGCTTGTACAGGTCCAAGCGCTCAGTCTGGGCGTAGGGGCCAAAGTCGCCGCCTACCTCGGGGCCCTCATCCCAGTCCAGGCCAAGCCAACGCATGGCGCGCAGGATGATCTGCGTGTTCTCATCGGTGGAGCGGGTGGGGTCGGTGTCGTCGATGCGCAGGATGAACGTGCCGCCGTTTGCGCGGGCGAAAGCCCAGTTATAGATAGCGGTGCGAGCGCCGCCGATGTGCAGCTTGCCCGTCGGTGAGGGTGCAAAGCGGACGCGAACGTCTGATGCCATGGATATCTCCTCGATTGCAGGATGGATGTCTAACCGCACCAGTATAAAGCATCAAAGCAACCTCCGCACAAAGGGCACCGACTCACTCATTGGGGACAGACTTAAATGACCAGTCATTGGGCAACCTGTCGGCACTTAGGAAGGCTGGTCATTTAAGTCTGTCCCCAATGAGTAGGTGCGGAAAGGGTGTGAATGTTTGATTTACGCGCTATGATGTGCCCTTGCATAGAGAGCCCGGCGGAATGGTAACGGTCGCCGGGACACGTTTTTGAAAGGACAATCATGTCAGAAGAACTTCGTTCCATCCCGCCCCAACACGGGTCCTTTGTTTTTACGTCGGAGTCGGTGACCGAAGGTCATCCCGATAAGATCGCTGACCAGATCAGCGACGCCGTCCTCGACGCAATCCTCGCCAAAGAAATAGAGCTCCAGGAGCAGGGTTACATCGCCCCCAACGGCGTGCCTGCCAACGTGGAGAACGTCCGCTGCGCCTGCGAGACCCTCGTGACCACCGGCACCGTCATCGTCGCCGGCGAGATTCGCACCCAGGCCTACGTCGACGTACAGGAAATCGCCCGCGGTGTTATCCGCCGCATTGGCTACAACCGTGCCAAGTTCGGTTTTGACTGCGACACCTGCGGCGTTATGAGCCTCATCCACGAACAGTCACCCGATATCGCCCAGGGCGTTGACGAGTCCTTCGAGACCCAGACCGGCGCTACCACCGACCCGATCGACCTGATCGGTGCCGGCGACCAGGGCATGATGTTCGGTTATGCCTCCAACGAGACCAAGACGCTCATGCCCATGCCACACTACCTGGCAAGCCGCCTAGCCGAGCGCCTGGCCGCCGTGCGTCACGACGGTACCCTCGCCTATCTGCGTCCCGACGGCAAGACCCAGGTCACCGTGCGCTACGAAGACGGCAAGCCCGTCGAGGTCACGACCATCGTCATCTCCACGCAGCACGCCGCCGAGATCGAGGACATGGGCAAGATCAAGGCCGACCTCATCGAGCACGTCATCACCCCGGTCATGGCCGCCGAGAACATGCCGTGGGACAACGCGGACATCTACGTGAACCCCACCGGTCGCTTTGTCGTGGGCGGCCCCATGGGCGACACGGGCCTCACCGGCCGCAAGATCATCGTCGACACCTACGGCGGCTACGGCCGTCACGGCGGCGGTGCCTTTAGCGGAAAGGACTGCACCAAGGTTGACCGCTCCGCCGCATACGCCGCGCGCTGGGTCGCCAAGAACGTGGTCGCCGCCGGCCTGGCCGACCGCTGCGAAGTCGAGCTTGCCTACGCCATCGGCGTTTCCAAGCCCCTTTCAATCATGGTCGACACCTTCGGTACCGCTAAGGTCGCCGAGGACAAGATCGTTGAGGCCGTAGAGAAGACCTTCGACCTGCGCCCGGGCGCAATCATCCGCGACCTGGACCTGCGCCGCCCCATCTACGAAAAGACGGCAGCCTACGGTCACTTCGGCCGCGAAGACGCCGACTTCACCTGGGAGAAGACCGACCGAGTCGAAGAACTCAAAGCAGCCTGCGGCCTGTAAGCTAACGGCAAAAGCTACAGCCAAGAAACAACGCACCAAAAGAAGTACCGGCTCCAACCGGTACTTCTTTTTTATTTAAAGATGGTGAAGATGAGCCGACCTGGGACATGGAATAGGTCATAGGCCGATAAATTTCGCAGCAGAGCGACTCCAACCATGTATCCTAAGTTCCGAGGGCTTTAGTATTTGGTCGATCGCGAGTTCCGCACGAGCCGGAGGCCACTTAATGTGGCCTCCGTGCGAGCAGGACTGTCCGAGCAGGCGACCAAATACTAAAGCCCTCGGAACGGCGGGACAGAGTATGCCCCGCCCCTCGGGACGATGGGATAGAACAGGAGCGCATATGGCAGGCAAGCCACAAACACTAGCTACGACCTCGGCATTCGAGATCTTGGGCCCCGTCATGGTCGGCCCCAGCTCATCGCACACCGCCGGCGCCCTGCGCTGCGCACAAGTTGCCGCCAGCCTGCTGGAAGGCCGCATCACCAAAGTCACCTTTGGCCTGTGGAACTCCTTCGCCCACACCTACCGCGGCCACGGCACCGACCGCGCTCTCGTCGCGGGCATTCTGGGCCTCGACACCGATGACGAGAACATCAAGCAGGCCTTCGACCTCGCACGCGAGCAGGGCCTCGAATATCACTTTGACATCAAGGGCGACGACGCCTCCATCCACCCCAACACCGTCGACATCGAAATGGTCGACGACACGGGCGCCACGGCACAGGTCCGCGGCGAGAGCCTGGGCGGCGGCAAGATGCGCATCAGCCGCATTAACGGCGTCGGCGTCGACATCTCAGGCATGTATTCCACGCTCTTCGTGGCGCACAAGGACGTCCCCGGCGTGCTCGCCGCGCTCACCAACCTGCTCGCCTACGCCCACGTAAACATCGCCTTCTGCCGCACCTACCGCACCGAAGTGGGCGGCCAGGCCTACTCCGTCTTTGAGACCGACGGCGCGCCCGACGACACCGTCGTCCCCATGCTGCGCAAGCTCGACAATGTCGATTACGCGACCTTTATCGAGCTCCCCGGTTCTGCCTCGTCGCTCTCTCCCGGCGTCTCGGCCAAGGAAATCTTCGACGACGGCGAGCAGCTGCTCGATGCGTGCGAGGAAATGGGGCTCAGCATCGGCGCCGTCATGGCCGTTCGTGAGGCGCGTCTGACCGGCGAGGCCCACGCCGTCGCCGCCATGCGCCGCGTACTCGACGTCATGCGCGAAGAGACCACAGCCCCCATTTCCAATCCACAGCGCTCGCTCGGCGGCCTCATCGGCGGCGAGGCAAAGCTTGTCGATGCCACCAGCCGAAACGATCTGAGCATAAGCCTGATGGGCGCCGTCCAGACCGACGCCGTGGCCCGCGCGATGGCCGTGCTCGAACGCTCCGCCACCATGGGCGTGATCGTCGCCGCCCCCACGGCAGGCTCCGCGGGTGTTGTGCCCGGCTGCGTGCTGGCACTCGCCGATCGCCTGCAGCTCGACGACGAGCAGGTCATGGATGCCCTCTACTGCGCCGCCGCAATCGGCCTCAACCTCACCACAAGCGCCTGCGTTGCCGGCGCCGAGGGCGGCTGTCAGGCCGAGGTCGGAAGCGCCGCCGCCATGGCAGCCGCCGCGCTGGTGCAGATGCTCGGCGGCACGCCCGAGCAGGCGCTCGATGCCAGCTCCATCGCACTGAGTAACCTGCTGGGCCTCGTTTGTGACCCCGTAGGCGGCCTCGTGGAGGTGCCCTGCCAAAACCGCAACGCCATCGGCGTGGCAGCGGCCTTTAGCTCGGCACAACTCGCCCTCGCCGGCATTAAGAGTCTGGTGCCGTTTGACCAAATGGCACACGTCATGCTCTCGGTGGGCCACGCGTTGCCGGCCACGCTGCGCGAGACGGCAAAGGGCGGCATCGCGCAGGCTCCGGCCGCACTTTCGGCCTGTGCAAAATGCGGTGTGTGCGGATAACGGCAAAGAATGACTCAAAGGTGGGACAAATGTCCCACCTCTTTTGAATGCCACCGTTTCCGTACCACAAACAGTAGGGCAATCGCTATAATGCAAGCCCAGTAAAAACACGATGAACCGCAAGGCGAAAATCGAAGGATATGCATACGATGTCGCAAAACGATCGAACTCAACTGATTCCCGATCCGCAGCAGCCGAGCAGGCACACCGGCGGCGTTCAGTCGCCGCGTCCTATCGCGCCGAGCCACGGTCAGCAGCGTGGTGCGGCAAACGCTTCCCAACGCCCGAACCAACAGCGACAGCAGCGTCAACAACGTCAGCAGCACCAGGCAAACGGTAATGCGCCCAAGCACCCCCCCACGCACGCTCGAGGCGATCGCGGCCCCGCGCGCAAGTCCGCCGGCAACAATAAGTCGGGCAAAAAGACGACGCTCTTTGTCGTCCTGGGTCTAATCGTCATTGTCTATATCGTAGGCGTCGTAGCATTTTCGCAGGTAGCCTACCCCAACACCACCATCGCCGGCGTCGACGTCTCGTTCTCCAACGCTTCGTCTGCCGCCACCAAGGTCAACTCGGCATGGAAGCACTATAAGCTCACCGTGACAGGCGATGACTTTAGCTGGACCTATCAGCCCGAGTCCGATGAGCCCATTGTCGACGGCGAAGCTGCCGCAAAAGAGATAATCAGCCACAACGAAGCCTTTGTATGGCCGGTCCGCCTTGTGGAATCCTTAAGCGGCAAGACCAAAACAACCGCTACCTCCAACGAAGTCGATCTTGATCAAGACGTCGACCTGTCCATGCTCTCCGACACCTTTGACCAAAAGCAGTTTGAGAAGGATCTGGGCGCCGCCATCGACGAGTTTAACGAGGGCCGTTCGGGCACGTTCGAGGCAAATAGCTCCTATGACGAGCAGGCCGGCAAGTTTACCGTCGAGAAGGCGCGCTCCAACGAAAAACTCAACCGCGAGCATGTCATTAAATATGCCGAGCTCGAGCTTGCCTCGCTGGCCGAGACCGTTGATCTTTCCAAGCTCGGCAACGATGCCTATGAGCCGCTCAATGGAACGCTGACCGATGATCAGATTCAGGCCGCATGCGATGCCGCCAACAACTTCCTGGGCGTCAACGTGACCCTCAAGCTCAACGGCGAGGATGCCGGCAAGGTTGATGGCAGCTCCGTCTTACAGTGGATCAGCTTTGCCGATCCGGCCAGCCCCACGCTCGATACGTCACAGATCAGCAGCTGGGCAGCCGAGCTCGCCAACGGCTTTAATACCGTGGGCTCCACTCGCTGGTGGACGCGCGCCGATGGCAAGCAGTGCGCCGTCGAAGGCGGTGACTTTGGTTGGTCCATCGACAGCAGCTCGCTCGCCAAGCAGGTCGAGGACGCCATTAACAACAAGCAGACCGGAGAAATCGAGATCAAGTACTCCCAGAAGGCCGACACCTTTACCGCAAAGGGAGAGCCCGACTGGAAGGCGTATATCGACGTCGACTTGTCCGAACAGCACGCGCGCTACTATGACGAGAGCGGAAATATCGTTTGGGAGGCCAACTTTATCTCGGGCAAGCCGGGCGAGGACGCCACCCCCGAAGGCGTGTGGCAGATCAACAGCAACGACGGCGGCAGTACCCTGATCGGAGCCAAGGACCCCGAGACCGGTAAGCCCAAATACGAAAGCCCGGTGAGCTACTGGATGCCGTTCGAGGGCAATATGATCGGCTTCCACGATGCCACCTGGCAAAACGACAAGAGCTTCGATAATGCCGAGTCGTACAAGTGGTGCGGCAGCCACGGTTGCATCAACCTGCGCCTGGCAGACGCCAAGGCACTTCAAGACTGCATCAAAGTCGGCCTGTGCGTGGTTGTCCACTCGTAGTGCAACGCGCGCATTCCTACAACGTGGAACCGCTGCGACCAATCTAACAGTTCCGAAAGAAACCGTCCTATGCGCCCGCCCCAACCGGTGGGCGCATATAATTATCGAGGTTCTTTCTATAAAGGAGACGCTATGCCGAATGTCCCCACCATCACCCCGGGCGCGGATGATACCGAGCGCACGCCCGAAGATGCCACCGAAACGATTCCTCTGATTACAAACGCGCACACCGACAAGCAGAGCGGACGCACGAACGATACGGTCGAGATTTCCGATGAAGAGGCATATGCCAAGCTCAAGGCAAAACGCGCCGAACGTCGACGCAAAAAGCTGATTCGACGCGGTATTGCCGCCGGCGTCGTAGGTGCCATCGCGCTCATTGCCATTGTCGCTACCCTGGTTCTCAATGCGCAGCCACAGGGAGCTAGCGGGCCTGTGACCGACATGGTGACCGAGGGCACGTTTACCACAACGGTCGAGGCGAAAGGCCAGCTCAAACCCATTTCGTCCTCAGTGGTCTCCCCTTCTGTCGACGGCACGGTCGATTCGATCAACGTGCAGGCAGGCCAATCCGTCAGCGAGGGCGACGTGCTTATGACCATTAAAAACGACGAGCTCGATCGCAACGTTGCCGAGGCGCAGCGTGCAGTTGCAGCCGCCCAGGAAGACCTCACCAACGCGCAGAAAGCCGCCGCTGTCGCGCAGGCCACCCCAACGACGGACGTCGATGGAGCTTCCGCAGCGGCTGGCGTCTCTGACGCATCAGCGGACACGAACGCCGTATCGGCCGCGCAGCGCAGCCTCGCTTCGGCCCAGGCAAACCTAGACCAGGCGAACGCCAAGGCCGCCAGTCGCACGGTCACGGCCCCGAGCTCGGGTAGCATCGTGGAGCTTAACGCCAAGGTGGGCGCCACGGTAACAGGCGGCATGATCATGGGCGAAAGCGATACGAGCGGCGGCAAGCAGTGCATGCAGATCGCCGACCTATCCAAGATGAAGGTGACCGTGCAGGTGGGCGAAAAGGACATCGCCAAGATCGCCGTTGGGCAGAGCGCCAACGTCACGTATCCCGCGTTTCCCGATATCGTGAGCCAGGGAACCGTCACGGCTATCGCGTCGGTGGCAAACTCCGACGCCGCCAACGGCGGCGGCAGCGTGACCTTTAACGTCGACATCCTCATCGAGGCGCCCGACGCGCGCCTGAAGCCGGGCATGACGGCCGAGGTCTCGGTGGTGACCGAGCAGCTCGACGACGTGGTGATGGTGCCGACGATGGCGCTCATGACCGAAGACGGCGAACACTATTACGTCAACGTGGCAACCGATGACGAGGGCAAGCAAACCCGCCGCGTCAAGGTGACCGTCGTGACGCAAAACGACAACGAAACCGTAGTCGGCAAGACACAGGTCAAGCGCGACGACCAGGGCAACGAGATCAACCCCAACGTGCCGGTTACCAAGCTGCGCGATGGTGACGCCCTCGTCATGGACACCGGAGCGGACGCAACGGCTGACGGCGGCTACAGCGCGGATTCGGGCAGTATGTCTGCCGATGAGGACATGTAATGCGTCCCGTTATCGACATCCGCAACGTGCACCGCATCTTTGAGAGCGAGGCAGGTTGCGCCCACATCCTGCACAACGTGAGCCTGGCGGTAAATCCCGGCGAATTCGTCGCTATCACTGGCCCCTCGGGTTCGGGCAAATCAACGCTCATGAACATCCTAGGCTGCCTGGATAAGCCGACGGCAGGCGACTATTACCTGCAAGGGGTCAACGTGGCCGAGCTCGATGATGACGAGCTCACCGAAGTTCGCGCCCTGAGCATTGGCTTTGTCTTTCAGAGCTTCAACCTGCTGCCGCGCCTGTCGGTTATCGAAAACGTCATGCTGCCGCTGGCCTACACCAATGTGCCCCGTAGCCAGCGCGAACTGCGCGCCGTGCACGCGCTGCAGGCTGTCACGCTGCCCGTTGACCACTGGGACCACCGCATATCCGAGCTCTCGGGCGGCCAGATGCAGCGTGTCGCCATCGCACGCGCCCTCGTCAATGACCCGCCCATCATTCTGGCCGACGAGCCGACGGGAAACCTTGACTCCGCCACCGGAGCGCTTGTGATGGAGACCTTCCATAGACTTCAGGAGCGCGGCAAAACCATCGTGCTTATCACACATGACCCCGGCATCGCCGCCGAGGCCGACCGTGCCGTGACCATCCGCGACGGTCGCATTCACGACGGCGCGTATATTCCACATGCACCGCGGACCCTACGCAGCGCTGTAGATAACCTGCCCATGATTTCCGCCTCCGCCAACCCGCCGAAAGGAGTGGTGGCATGAGCGCCCGCGATCTCATCCAGGAAGCCCTTCACTCGCTCGAAGCCAACAAGGGGCGCAGCCTGCTCACCATCCTGGGCATTGTCATCGGCATCGCCTCGGTTATCGCCATGACGTCGCTCATCGGCGGCATCCAAAACAGCCTGGTCAACAGTCTGGGCCTCAATGCGGCACGCATGGTGCAAATCTATTCGTCGCAAGAACTCACCGAGTCGGACATCGAGAAGCTTCAAAAACTGGTGCCGCAGATAGAGCAGATTGGCATTGTCGACAGCGCGTACACCGAGTACAAGACCGGCGATAAAAGCTATACCGTCATGGCACAGGGTGTCGATAGCGACATGCTCGACGCCGTGGGGGCCAGCAAGCTCGTTGCGGGGCGCACCTATTCCCAGGCCGAGTCCCAATCAGGCTCGCGCGTGGCGCTCATCAGCCGCGGCGGCGCCGATCAGCTTTACGGCAACGAACAGGATGCGCTGGGGAAAACCATCAAGGTGTCCAACGGCGAGGTGCAGATTGTAGGTGTGATTGATGGCGGCAACGACTCCATGGGCTCGCTCACGCTGTATATGCCGCGCGAAACCATCTCAGGCCTGTTTGGCGACGAAAATCCTTCATTCCCCAGCGTGACGGCTCTTGCCGCCGAGGGCACAGACATGGACGAGCTTTGTAAGACCATCGAGTCCAAGGTGCGCGCAATGAAGGGCATCGCGGAGGATGATGAGTACGACAGTGTATCGGCGACCTCCATGAAAAGCGCCATCGATGCACTCAACTCCTTTATGGGCGCGTTCTCGCTCATCATGGGCGCTGTCGCCAGCATCTCGCTGCTTGTCGGCGGTATCGGCATTATGAATATGATGCTCACCAACGTGACTGAGCGCATCCGTGAGATCGGCATTCGCCGTGCCCTGGGCGCAAGTCGTCGCGATATCACCGCGCAGTTTTTGGCCGAGTCCTCGGCGCTGTGCGTCACCGGCGGACTGTTGGGTGTCCTGATTGGCTATCTGCTGGCATGGGGACTCACGTTCTTTGCCGAAAGCTCGGGCATCATGAGCGAGTTTGGAGCTACCGGGACGATCACGCCAAGCTTCTCCATTACAACAGTGTTGATCGCGTTTGCCGTATCGGTCGGCATCGGCGTAATCTTTGGCTTCTACCCCGCTCGCCGTGCAGCAAAGCTCGACCCGGTGGAATGCCTACGCTACCAGTAAGGCACCACCAACAAGTTGCGGTGAATTAGGGACTGAATATGCTATTTAGCAGCAAAAACAGACGCTATTTCACCGCAACTTATTGAAGGGCTGCTTGCGCCAGTTCCGTGCGTCGTCCTCGAGCGATTGGCGGATGACAGGCTTGTACGGGTCGAGCTTGCTCGGGGCGCTCCTCCTCGCAGGCGGGAGGGCACGCATGCGCGGCGAGCGCCTAGCGCGCGAACTCCCGTAAGAGCGCGTCTTCCACTTCCCTAAGCGAAAGGGCCCCGCCTCCCTCGGCGGGACGGGCGACCACGATACAGCGCGCTCCCACGTCGCGCGCGGAGGCGATCTTCTCGGCCGTGCCGCCTACGGTTCCCGAGTCCTTGGTCACAAGCCACTGGGCGCCCACCTGCCGAAGCATCGCCTCGTTGAGCTCGCGGGTGAAGGGCCCCTGCATGCCGATGACGTGCGACGGCGAAAACCCCGCGTCGATGCACTTCGTTATAGCACCGGGCAGAGGGAGCACACGCACGAAGAAGCGCTCCGCGAAATCGGCGACGCGCGTGTAGGGAGCAAGCTCCTTGCTCCCCGTCGTGAGAAGCGCGCGACCCGGGTTCTCGGAGAGAAAGCGCGCCGCGCAGGCGATCGACGCGACCGACACGACGCCTTTGGGCAGCGCCTCGACCGGGCGCGTAAGGCGCAGGCATCGTGCACCCACGGCGAGCGAAGCGGCCCGGATGTTGCCGCTTGCGAGCGTAGCGAAGGGGTGCGTGGCGTCGACGACGATGCGCGCGCCGGAAAGCTCACGCTCCATGTCGGCCTCGTCGAGCCTACCCGCATGCACCTCGATGCCCGGAAGCTCGCCCAAAAGCTCGCCTCCGTACTCGGTTGCCGCGTAGGCACGGGCGGGGATTCCCGCCCCGCTCGCCCATTCGCACAGGAGGCGGCCCTCGGTGGTGCCTGCGAAGATGCGCAGCGCCGGCGCGGATGCGGGCGCCGTCACTTCGGGCCGCCTGGGCGCGTGATCTGGTAGAGCAGCGCGTTCATAATGGCGGCCGCCACGGTCGAGCCGCCCTTGCGACCCCTCGCGACGATGGCCGGCACGCGTCGCGCGAGTAGCTCCTCTTTCGCCTCGACCACGTTCACAAACCCAACCGGCACCCCAACGACGAGCGCGGGCGCGATCTTCCCCGCGTCCATGAGCTCGGCGAGGCGCAGAAGTGCTGTGGGAGCGTTGCCGACGGCCACGATGAGCGGACCCTCGATGCCGCAAGCTTTGTCCATGCTCGCAACGGCGCGAGTCGTGCCCGCGGCGCGCGCCGTTGCGGCGACATCCGGGTCGGCCATATAGCACACGGCCTGGCAGCCGATCTTCGCGAGCGCGGGCTTGCTTATGCCTGCAAGCGCCATGTTCGTGTCGGTGAGCACCGTGGCCCCTGCGCGCAGTGCGTCGAGCGCACAGTGCGCGGCGTCATGGGTGAACACGAGGGAATCGGCGTACGAGAAGTCGGCAGTGGTGTGGATGACGCGCTTCACGACGGGCTCTTCGAGCGGCGGGAACGTGCGGCCGCCGAGCTCTTCGGTGATGATTTCAAAGCTGCGCCGCTCGATGTCGCCAGGCGCCATCTCCTTGGAATCCATCTAGTACTCCACTCCTTCCCTTGCACATATCCCCTGCTCGTAGGGGTGTTTCTCGCACCGCATCTCGGTTATGTAGTCGGCCTTCTCCACGATCTTGCGGGAAGGCGCGCGCCCGGTGAGCGCTACTTCGACGCCGCGCGCGGACATATCGAGCGCGCGGTCCACGAGCGCCTCGTCGACAAGCCCCTTCGAAAGCGCGTCGAGCGCCTCGTCGAGCACGAGCAGCCCCTCCTGCGCGCCCTCGAGCTCGGCGAGCGCGGAAGCGAGGTTCCCATCGTGCAACTCGCGCGTCGCGGCAAGTTCTTCCGACGTCATGGACCAGGTAAACTTGTCCGACGCCTTCCCCGCGAACACGGGCACGCCGAAATGCTCGGCGAGCAGGCGCGCCTCCCCGCTTTCGCCGTCTTTCAGGAACTGCACAACGACGACGCGGCGGCCTGCGGCGAGCATGCGAAGGGCGAGCCCCATCGCCGCCGTGGTCTTGCCTTTGCCGTCGCCATGATACACGTGGATCATACGCCCTCCTCGATAATGCGGTAGACATACTCCATGTCGAGCGCCCCGCGCACGGAGTCGGCCAGGCGGTCGAACTCGCGCGCACGGTGATCGGCCGCGGACACCGCGCCCTCAGCACCCACGACGCTCTCGGGCAGGCCGCGCATGCGCGCGAGCGAGCGCGCGAGGGCGAGTGCCACCCCCGGTTCGTCGAACAGGCCGTGGAGATAGGTTCCGAACACGTTTCCGCAGGCCGCGCCTTCTGGTTTGCCGCCAATCGTGCCCGCAGGGGCGCAGGAGACGGTCGTTTCGCCGTCGTGAATCTCGTACCCGCGCGCCGTCATGCCGTTCCACACCGAGAACGCGCCTTGGGCGCCCGTGATGCGCAGCTCCGACTGGGCGAGGCGCTTTTCCTCCTTGAACACCGTACTTGCAGGGATGAGCCCGAGCCCGCGCGCGGTGCCGGCGCCTTCCCTGCCGTGCGGGTCGGAAAGCTCGTCTCCCAAAAGCTGATAGCCTCCGCATATGCCGAGCACCGGCGTGCCCGCGCCCGAAAGCGCGCGTACACAGGCTCCGATGCCGCTAGCCGCAAGCCAGCGCGCGTCGTCGACCGTGGACTTCGAGCCGGGAAGCACCACCAGGTCGGGTCGGCCCAGATCGGTCGTCGAGGAAACGTAGCGCACGCCCATGCCGGGCACGCGCGAAAGCGGGTCGAAGTCGGTGAAGTTCGACAGATGCGGAAGGCGCACGACGGCGACGTCGATGACGCCGCGCGCCTCGCGGGCAGATAGGCGCGGCGCGAGCGAGTCTTCGTCGTCCAGGTCGAGCGTAAGAAACGGCACGACCCCCACGACGGGAACCCCGCACATCTTCTCGAGCGGGGCCAAACCCGGGCGGAGGATTTCCACATCGCCGCGGAACTTGTTCACAACAAGCCCCCGCAAAAGCGCGCGATCCTCGGGCGCAAAGAGCGCGACCGTGCCGTAGAGCTGGGCAAATACCCCGCCTGGGTCGATGTCGCCCGCGAGCAGCACGGGGGAGGACACGGCGCGCGCGAGCCCCATGTTGACGATGTCGTTTTCGGCAAGGTTGATTTCGGCGGGGCTGCCGGCGCCCTCGATGACGATGACGTCGTTTTCCTCCGCGAGCGAATCGAACGACTCCAAAATCTGCGGCATGAGCGCCTTCTTTCGCGCGAAGTAGTCCCTCGCAGCGAAGGCTCCCTGCGCCTTGCCGGCAACGATGAGCTGGCTTCGGTGGTCGCTTTCGGGCTTGAGCAGGATGGGGT
>CABUUK010000014.1 GCA_902494765.1 uncultured Collinsella sp. | reverse complement strand
TCATGCTTCACCCTCAAATCAACGCGCATAAAGAAAGCCTCCCATTTCTCATGTCCAAGAAATGGGAGGCAGTTCACGTGGGGCATCCGGGCCTTTGCTGGCAACTTGTTGTTGCGGGCAGCTTAGAACTTGTGGCCGCACTTCTTGCAGACGCGCAGCTTGTTCTTGCCGTCCTTCTCGTGACCGACGCGGGTAACCTTACCGCACTCGGGGCAAACGAGATTGACGTTGGAGGCGTCGATGGGAGCCTCCTGCGAAACGATGCCGCCCTGCTGGTTGGCAGCGTTGGGCTTGACGGCCTTCTTGACGACCGAAACGCCCTCGACAACGACCTTGTTCTCGGCGGGGAGAGCACGCAGGACAACGCCCTGCTTGCCGCGATCCTTACCAGAGAGAACCTGGACCTTATCGCCCTTCTTGATATACATATATCTCCCCTAACTACAGGGTCTCGGGAGCGAGCGAGACGATCTTCATGTACTTCTTGTCACGAAGCTCGCGAGCGACAGGCCCGAAGATACGGGTGCCGACGGGCGAACCATCGTTGTTGATGACAACGCAGGCGTTCTCATCAAAGCGAATGTAGGAGCCATCCTTGCGGCGGATCTCCTTAACGGTGCGAACGACGACGCAACGGACAACGTCCTTCTTCTTGACGTTGGCGCCAGGGGTAGCCTCCTGGACAGCACCGATGAACACATCGCCGATGCCTGCATAACGACGCTTGGAACCGCCAAGCACCTTGATGCAGCGAATCTTGCGAGCGCCGGAGTTGTCGGCGACGTTCAGCATGGTTTGCATCTGAATCATGGTAGATGTTCCTCCGAACTAAGAACCGAAGAGAGGTGCGCAGCCTTTATACGGCCCGTGGTATGCAAGCCAGGCATACGCACATCTTCGGAAACGTACAAGTCGTAAGAGCGACTGCTTATTTAGCGCGCTCGACGACCTCGATGAGGCGCCAACGCTTCATCTTGGACATAGGACGGGTCTCCATAACGCGGACGGTATCGCCCACGCCAGCCGTGCACTCCTCGTCGTGAGCGTGCAGCTTCTTGGAGCTGGTCATCATCTTGCCGTACTTGGGGTGACGCTTGCGCTCGGTGATGGTGACAACAATGGTCTTGGCACCGGAGACGGAGGTAACGACACCCGTACGGACCTTACGCGAGTTACGCGAATCAGTCATGTTCTCTCCTTAGGTCCTACTCGGCGACAGCGGACTTCTCCGCTGCGATCTCGCGGGCGCGCTGCTCCGTGAGGACGCGAGCGATGTCCTTCTTCACGGTGTTGACGCGAGCGGTGTTGTCCAGCTGGCTGGTGGCCATCTGGAAACGAAGGTTAAAGAGCTCGGCGCGCATTTCCTTCAGCTTCTCAACGAGCTGAGCGTCCGAGAGCTCACGAATCTCTGCGGGCTTCATTAGTTCTCCTCCTTGGCGGCGGCGGCGTCCTCAGCAGCCCACTTGGCCTCGAGAGCGGCCTCCTCAGCCATCTCCTTCTCGATGCGCTGCTCAGCGTTCTTGGCAGTAACAATCTTGGTCTTGATGGGAAGCTTGTGCTGTGCAAGACGCAGAGCCTCGCGAGCGACCTCCTCGGGCACGCCCTTGACCTCGAACATGATGCGGCCGGGCTTGACGACGGCCACCCACTCCTCGGGGTTACCCTTACCAGAACCCATGCGAGTCTCGGCAGGCTTCTTGGTGATGGGCTTATCGGGGAAGATCGTGATGTAGACACGACCGCCACGCTTCATGTAGCGGGTCATGGCAATACGAGCGGCCTCGATCTGACGGTTGGTGATCCAATGGGCCTCGAGAGCCTGGATACCAAACTCGCCGAAATGCAGCTCGGTATTACCCTTGGCCTGGCCCTTCATGGAGCCACGCTGCACCTTGCGGTGAAGAATACGCTTAGGGGCAAGCACTACTGACCCCTCCTCTCGGAGTTACGACGACGAGGACGGGAAGAGCCCTCGAGTGCAGGGTTGGGAACAGGCTGGCCCGGGAGCTTCTCGCCCAGGTAGATCCAGACCTTCACGCCGCAAGCGCCCATGGTGGTGCTGGCGACAGCCGTGCCGTAGTCGATCTTGGCACGGAGGGTGTGCAGAGGCACGCGACCCTCACGGTACCACTCACGACGGCCCATCTCGGCACCGCCGAGACGACCGGAGCACTGGATACGGATGCCCTTAGCGCCGGCCTTGCGGGCGGACTGGACAGCCTTGCGCATGGCGCGACGGAAGGCAACGCGGCCCTCGAGCTGCTCGGCGATAGACTGAGCAACGAGGTTGGCGTCGAGCTCGGGGCGCTTGATCTCGACAACGTCGACGGAGAGCTGGCCCTTGGAGACGCCAGCAACCTTCTCGAGCTCGGTGCGGAGGGTATCGATCTCGGCACCCTTCTTACCGATGACAACGCCAGGGCGAGCGGTGAGGATGATGACCTTCACCTTGTCGCCAGCGCGCTCGATCTCGACGCGGGAGACAGCTGCGCGGGAAAGACGCTTCTCGAGGTACTTGCGGATCTCGAGATCGTTACCGAGGGTCTTAGCGTAATCCTTCTCTGCGAACCAGCGGGAGCGCCAGTTCTCGGTGATGCCAAGACGGAAGCCGGTGGGGTAGACTTTCTGACCCATACAGCTTTACGCCTCCTTTCGAGGAGCAACGACGACGGTGATGTGGGAAGTACGCTTCAGAATGCGAGAAGCGGAACCCTTGGCGCGGGGACGGATGCGCTTAAGCGTCGGACCCTCGTCAACATAGGCAGCGGCGACAACCAGGTTGTCGGCACGCAGACCGTTGTTGTTCTCGGCGTTCGCAACGGCGGAACGGAGAACCTTCTCGACATCCACGGCGACGGCGCGGTCGCAGAAGTGGAGGATGTCGAAGGCCTGAGCGACAGGCTTGCGGCGGATCAGATCGACCACCAGGCGGGCCTTGCTGGGGGAAACACGCACGTACTTAGCGACGGCGCGAACCTCGGTGGCCTCAGTTTCAATAGACTTAGTTGCCATTTACGGTTAACCCCCTATTTGGCCTTGTGGCCACGGAACGTACGAGTCGGCGCGAACTCGCCGAGCTTGTGACCAACCATGGACTCGGTAACATACACGGGCACATGCTTGCGGCCGTCGTGGACGGCGATGGTGTGACCAACCATCTCGGGGAAGATGGTGGACGCGCGGGACCAGGTCTTCACGACGTCCTTCTTGCCAGCCTCGTTCATCGCGGTGATACGCGAGAGAAGGCGAGTCTCCACGAACGGGCCCTTTTTGAGACTTCTGCTCATAAGTGCTTTCTCCTAAAACTCGGTATCCGAAATTACTTCTTACGGCGACGAATGATGTGCTGGTTCGAGACCTTCTTCTTCTTGCGCGTACGAAGGCCCTTCGTCGGCTTACCCCAGGGGGTAACGGAGGGACGACCAGAGGTGTGGTTCTTGCCCTCGCCACCGCCGTGCGGGTGGTCGACAGGGTTCATGACGGTACCGCGGACGGTCGGGCGCACGTTCATGTGACGCTTACGGCCGGCCTTGCCGATGACGATGTTGGAGTGATCGGCGTTGCCGACCTCACCGACGGTGGCGCGGCAGGTAACGAGGATGCGGCGCATCTCGGAGGAAGGCATACGGACGATGGCGTACTTGCCCTCCTTACCCATCAGCTGGCAGGAGTTACCGGCGGAACGGGCGATAGCAGCGCCCTTGCCCGGCTGGAACTCGACGGCGTGGATGAGCGTACCGACGGGGATGTCGGCGAGGGGCAGAGCGTTGCCCGGCTTGATGTCGGCGTCAGAACCGGACATGATGGTCTGACCGACCTCGAGGCCCTTGGGGGCCAGGATGTAGCGCTTCTCACCGTCAGCGTAGTGCAGCAGAGCGATGCGAGCGGAACGGTTCGGATCGTACTCGATCGTGGCGACCTTGGCGGGCACGCCGTCCTTGTTGCGCTTGAAGTCGATCACGCGGTAACGACGCTTCACGCCGCCGCCCTGGTGGCGGGTGGTGATGCGGCCGTTGTTGTTACGACCGGCCTTCTTGGGCAGGGGCTCGAGAAGAGACTTCTCGGGCTTGGTGCAGGTGATCTCGGAGAAGTCGGAGATCGTCTGCCAACGCCTACCAGCGGAGGTCGGCTTAAGGTGCTTTACAGCCATTACAATCCCTTTCAATAGGAATCCGTTAGCCATCGCAGACAGGGATTCGAGGTTCTGCCTCGGGTGCGATGACACCGGACGTATACACGGTTCCGGGCGTGTCCATTTTATACGCCCAAAACCTTGAGCTCTCGCCTCCCCTTTTTGGGAGGCATGAGCTCACTCAACAGCAGCGAGTCTTAGGCCTGGTTGCCAAAGACCTCGATGGTGTCGCCCTCGGCCAGCGTGACGATGGCCTTCTTCCAAGAACGGGTCTTGCCGGCGACATAGCGCACGCGCTTGGTCTTGGGCTTGACCGTCAGGGTGTTCACGCGAACGACCTTGACGCCGAAGATCTCCTCGACAGCGTCCTTGATCTGATACTTGTTAGCATCCTTGGCGACCTCGAACGTGTACTTGTTCAGCTCCATGCCGGAGAAGGAACGCTCGGACACGATCGGACGGATGATGATCTCGTGGGCGGTCATTTATGCAAGCACCTCCCCGAAGTGAGCGGCGATGTCGGCGGGCATCAGCACGGCGTTGTTGTTGACGAGATCGTAGGTGTTGGCCTCGTCAGCGGTGATGATGAACGTCTTGGGAATGTTGCGGAACGACAGGTAGGCGTTGACGTCCTCATCGCGAACGATGATGGTCAGACGCTTGCCCTCAAGGCCGAGAGCCTTGAGCATGGCGACGGCAGCCTTGGTGGAAGGCTTCTCGAAGCCGTAGTCGTCGACGAGCACGAGCTCGCCATCGGCCAGCTTGGCGGACAGCGCGGAGCGCATAGCCAGCTTGACCTCCTTGTTGTTCATACGCTTAGCGTAGGAACGGGGCTTGGGGGCGAAGACAACGCCACCGTGACGCCACTGGGCAGCACGGATGGAACCCTGGCGGGCACGGCCGATGCCCTTCTGACGCCAAGGCTTCTTGCCGCCACCGGAAACCTCAGAGCGGCCCTTAGCGGACTGGGTGCCCTGACGCCAAGAGGCCATCTGGCACTTGACGATGTGGTGCATAACGTGGATGTTCGGCTCGATGCCGTACACCTCAGCGGCGAGCTCGGCCTCGGCGACCTTCTTGCCCTCGCTGTTCTTTACTTCAAACTTTGCCATTTAAGTGTTCTCCTTGGTATGACGCTGGGCTAAATGGGCTGGGCCCTTAGGCCATACGGATGGCGACGAGACCATTCTTGGCACCCGGGACAGCGCCCTTGACCAAGATGAGGTTCTGCTCGGCATCGATGCGGACAACGGAAAGGTTCTTGACGGTAACGCGCTCGTTACCCATGTGACCGGCCATCTTGACGCCCTTGAGGACGCGCGCAGGATAGGCGCACTGACCGATAGAACCGGGGTGACGCTGGAAGTGAGAACCATGCGTCATAGGACCGCGGCGCTGACCCCAGCGCTTGATGCGACCCTGGAAGCCCTTACCCTTGGAGGTACCGATGACGTCGACCTTCTCGACATCAGCGAAATCAGCGACGGTGACGACCTCGCCGACCTTGTGCTCCTCGCCGTTCTCGACGCGGACCTCACGAAGGAAGCGGACAGGCTCGACGCCAGCCTTGGCGAAGTGACCAGCCATGGGCTTGTTCACGTTCTTGGCCTTGATGTCGCCGAAACCGATCTGGACGGCGTCATAGCCGTCGGTTGCCTGAGTTTTAACCTGCGAGACAGCGCAGGGGCCAGCCTGGATGACCGTGACGGGAACGACGTTGTCGTCCTCGTCCCAAACCTGGGTCATGCCAATCTTGCGGCCGAGAATCATGCTGATCAAGATATGATCCCAACTCTCGCGTGGTCTTGGGACAATGCGTACACCACCGAGCGTACGCCCCTAGAGGACCACTACTTACACGACGTGCTCCCCAGCCTTGTATTTCGCCCGGACTACCTGACAACCCTATTAAGCAGGCATTTTGTCCAGCCAGAATACTCCCCTGGTTACACACAGCTGTTTAGTATACACGGCTGCGGGCGTATCCATCGAGATTCATATTTCACTCACATTGTTTACGCAGGTAAAGTGCGTGGCACGTTCCCAGTGTGCGGCGGAGGGGGCGGGCCTGAGACATATTAAGGTTGCTGCTCTACAGTCCTGCTCACGACGGAGAGCACATTAAGTGCTCTCCTGTTCGTGCGGAACTCGCGACAACCTTAATATGTCTCAGGCCCGCCCCCTCCGCCGCACACTGGGAACGCCACGTTGATGTCTGCTAAACCTTGCTCGCTCAGGCTAATGACTTTGTTGGGGGTCCACTATTTGCTGGAGGGTGAACTTGCATTGGGACGGTTCGCCTTCTGCTTGTGGCTTTGCCTCATCGAAATCGAAGATCATGATGGCGCAGTTGGGGAGTTTTGTTGGGAGCTCGAAGCCCTCTGGGGCTGCGGCCTTGATAAATTGGCGGCTGGCGCTGCCGTGGCTTACTGCTAGAAGGGTTTCGATGCCCTCGGAGCCCATGATATTGGTAAGCGCATCCACCATACGTTCTTGCAGCGCCTGGCTTCCTTCTCCTCCGAAGGGGACCAGGTCCTCGCCCGGATCCCAGACGTCGGTGGGCAGCGCGCCGTGCGGGCCTTCTTCGAAGGAGCCGTAGCAGCGCTCGATAATGCCTTCGCAGGGCTCGGCTGCTGCGTCCGGGCCGAGGAGCTCGCATGCGACGAGACTTGCCGTGTCCATGGCTCGGCCTAAGGGTGATGAGACCACTTTGTCGGGGACGACGCCGTGGGCTTTGAGCCATGCGGCTGCCATCCCGGCTTGCTGACGGCCTAAGTCGGTGAGCGGTGAATCGCAGCGGCCCTGGACCAGCTTTTTGACGTTGAACTCCGTCTGACCGTGGCGGAGTAGATACAGCTTCTTCATGCTCTCCCCTTCTGCATAACCTGCTTTGCCGGCATAGCCTTACTCGTGGGTATGCCCTACGTAGTCTTCGTCGATCGTAATCTTGGCAATCGACTTGGGATATTCCGATTCGACCCGTTGTGTCAGCGCGTGCTTTACGTCTTCGGCACTCATCTGCAGATCCGAGGGACGCACGCAGTCAAAGATCACGTTGGTGTGCGTAGGACCCGGCACGCAGCGCAGGTCATGAATCGAGAGGCGGCTATCGATCTCCTGGGCCATGGCGTGAATGCGCAAGCGCATGCTCGCCAGCTTGGGGTCATCGGTCACGATGGGATCGTAGTGAAGCGTAACGATCATGCCGTCTTCGTCCCTAAACGACTGCTCGATGTTATCGAGCGTGTCGTGACTTTCCAACGGGCTGTCCTCGGCCGCCATCTCGGCATGCGCACTTGCAAACTTCCTGCCCGGGCCGTAGTCGTGAACCATCAAATCGTGAACGCCCAAAACGCCGGGATAGCTCATGATCTTGTCTCGAATGTGCTTGACCAGCTTAGGATCGGGCGACTGGCCCAAAAGCGGGCTCACCGTATCCTGGATGAGCTCAAAACCGCTCCAGCCAATATAGGCGCCAACGGCAAGGCCGACCCATGCGTCAAGATTGATGTGCGTCACCTGCGAAACAATTGCGCACGCCAACACGGCGCCTGTGGCAAGGACATCGTTCTTGGAATCCTGCGCGGTCGCATGCAGCGTCTCGGACTCAATGCGATCGCCGAGCTTTTGGTTGAGGGCCGCCATCCACAGCTTTACAACCATCGAAAGTGCCAGGACCGCCACCAGGGCAAGCGAGAACTCGACAGGCTCCGGGTTGACAATACGCTCCACCGAGGACTTCACCAGTTCGATGCCAATAAGCAGCACGAGCGCCGCCACGACCAAACCCGAGAGATACTCGTAGCGACCGTGGCCGTAAGGATGCTCGGGGTCGGCCGGCTTGCTCGCCAGCTTAAAGCCCAGCACGCTCACGATATTCGAGCTTGCATCGGACAGGTTGTTCATGGCATCCGCCACAATCGAAACCGATCCCGACAGCACGCCAATTACGCCCTTCGCAGCGCATAGTGCCACATTGGCGAGAATACACACCACGCCCGTCAACGTGCCCACGCGCGCACGGTCGCCCTGCGCACGCTTAACAATCCACTCGACCATCTACATCCGCCCCCACGGTACTACCTATATATCTATTGCTCAAACGGATTGTAGTGTAGCCACTTTGTCCCCCAGATACAAAAAAGGCCGCAACCCACACGGGCCACGGCCTTGGAATATGGCAAAGGAATCGTCCTTGTGTCGCACAGGTTTACGCGCTTACTTCGGCCACGCTCTTCGAGGTTTCGGGTGAATCGGCTCCGTCCCCCGTCGTCTGTCCCTTCGCCGGCACCACGCCAAAGCAGTAGCTCAGCGCCGCAGACACCGCAAATGCCACACCGCCGGCAGCGCAGCACCACAGCAGGTTCGAGATGCCGCCCGTGGCAAAGCCAATGACCATAAGGACATTCGTCATGCCGATGGTATAGGCCGTAACGTGGCCCACGGCCGCAACAAGGCCTCCGACGGCGCCGCCAATGGCCATGCACGTCAGGCACCTGCCATATTTAAAGCCGCAACCGTACAGCGCCGGCTCGCTTACGCCGCCAAGAACACCCGAGATTGAATAGCCCAGCATGAGCGCCTTCTCGTCCTTATCCGCAACGCGAAGCGACGCGCCAAAGGGCATGCCCCAAACGGCGAACGTTGCCATCGTCGCGGCGATCAGGATGCACGAATCCGTTCCCACACTCATAAACTGCGCATAGGCGAGCGATAGGACAACGTTGCTGACGCCGGCGATCTTTAGGAACTCCCAGCCCGCAGCAAGCCCCATGAGCGTGAGCAGCGACACGATGCCACCGGAATTGCCAAGCATAAACATAAGCTGGCCCAACAGCATGCCCAGATAGCTGCCCGCCGGCGCCGTAATACACAGCGAAACCGGAACCATGACAAGCATGGTCGCAAACGGAACGAACGAAAACGCCACGGCCTTAGGGATAACGCGCTTAAAGAAACACTCCACTCGCCATAGCACGGGCACCGAGATGAGAACCGGAATAACAGTCGTCGTGTAATCGTTGACCGGCGCAGGAAGCAGACCATACACGGAAGTCATCGATGCCCCCGTCGTCGATGCGGCATCGACAAGCTTGAGTAAATCGGGTGCAATCAATACGCCGCCCAGCATCATGCCCAGCTGCTCCGAGCAACCGAGCTGGCGGGCGGCCGCCCAACCAAGATAAATGGGCAAAAAGTAGTAGCCGGCGTTATAGAGCCAACTGTAGAACAGGCGATAGATATCGGAATCGGCAGACCACAGGCCCAGCATGCCTTCGCCCATAATGACAGCGACGGTGCGGAACAACGCCGCGCAGACAATAAACGGCAGCGCCGACATCATGCTTTTGGACAGATAGTCCACCACGGCCATGGCGTTTGATGAAACCGACGTTGTAAACGAGGTGTTAGAAACTTGTAGCATGGAATGCCTTTCCCAATATGACATGCGGGCTGTCCCTTTGTCACATCGTGCGGTACTGACCGATTGCGCGGTACTTTTCGTAGCGGAGGTTTGTGAGGGTCGCGTCGTCGAGCCGCCCAAGCGCATCGAAGGCATCAAATGCCGAGGACATGACGGCACCGGCGATCTCCTCATGCGACAGGCCTTTATCGTCAACAATGCCGTCGATGATGCCGAGCGCCAGCAGATCGGGGGCCGTGAGCTTAAGCGCCTCGGCGGCCTCATTCGCGCGCTCGGTATCCTTCCACAGGATCGACGCACAGGCCTCGGGGCTCACGACCGAATAGGCCGAGCTCGAGAGCATCAGGATGCGGTCGGCCACGGACAGCGCCAGCGCGCCACCAGAGCCGCCCTCGCCTGTCACCACCGAGACAATCGGCGTCTTAAGGCCGCTCATCTCCATGAGGTTCTGGGCAATCGCCTCACCCTGGCCGCGTTCCTCGGCACCGATGCCGCAAAACGCGCCCGAAGTATCGACCAGGCACAGAACCGGTCGACCAAACTTTTCGGCCTGGCGCATCAGGCGACGCGCTTTGCGGTAGCCCTCGGGATGTGCCATACCAAAGTTGCGACGCATGCGCTCTTTGGTCGTGGTGCCGCGCTCGATGGCGATGACCGTTACGGGGCGTCCGTCTTTCCAGCCAATGCCAGCCACCACAGCAGCGTCGTCGCCAAAGTAGCGGTCGCCGTGCAGCTCCACAAATCCATCCAGGCCCAGCGAGATCATCTCGCCCGCCGTGGCGCGATCTGCCGAGCGGGTCTGCTTGACAATCTCGAGCGCGGTTTTTGGTGCGGCCGAGCGCTTGAACAAGTATCCCAGCTTTTTGCCGCGGCGACCCGTATGCACGATCTCATGCGGTGCCCCCAGGCCGGGCGCGTGCCCTTCGTGCAGCGCCAGCAGCTCGCCTACCGTGAGCGCAATCTCGCCACGCGGAACAACGGCATCGCAAAAGCCGTGCTCCAGCAAAAACTCGGAGCGCTGGAATCCCTTGGGCAGGCGCTTGTGCATGTTCTGCTCGATCACGCGCGGGCCGGCAAATGCCGTCAGGGCATCGGGCTCGGCCAGGATAATGTCGCCCTCCATGGCAAAGCTCGCGGTTACGCCTCCGGTCGTGGGGTCGGTGAGCACCGTGATATACAGGCCGCCCGCCTCGCTGTGGCGCCTAACCGCCGCAGAAATCTTGGCCATCTGCATAAGCGAGGTCACGCCCTCCTGCATGCGCGCACCGCCCGAAACGGTAAAGCCGACAACCGGCAATCCCAGCTCGGTCGCACGCTCAAATGTGCGACAGATCTTCTCGCCCACCACGGAGCCCATCGAGCCCATCATAAAGTTGGCGTCCATAAAGAAGAGCGCGGTATCGCAACCGCAGATTTTGCCCCTGCCGCACACAACGGCATCGCGCTCGCCCGAACGCTCGCTCACGCTCTTGAGCTTGTCGGCATAGCCGGGAAACGAGAGAAAGTCCTCCGGCACCAGATTGGCATCCCATTCCTCAAACGTGCCCTCGTCGACCGTCATGCGCATGCGCGCGCGACCGCTCACGCGAAAGTGTTTGCCGCAACGAGGGCAGACCTCGAGGTTGTCGTGTAGGCGTGCCTCATCGATCACGCGGCGGCACTCCGGGCACTTGATAAACACGTGGCGCGCGGGAAACTCGGCGCACGACTCGGTCATCGGTCCCTCGAGGACGTTGACCGTCTTCGCTTTTCTATTCATCAGCATAGAGATGCCCCATCAGATCGGTGTGATACATGCCCGACAAGAACTCGTCGTTTGCCAGCACGTCGAGCTGAAGCTCGCTGTTTTCGCTCACGCCCTCAATCACGAGCTCGCCCAGGGCCGAGCGCATCTTGCGAATGGCGCCGTCACGCGTGGGCGCACACACGATGAGCTTGCCAAGCATGGAGTCGTAGTACGGCGGAACGTTCGCACCGGTAAACATGGCGGAATCCCAGCGCACGCGCAGACCACCCGGCACACGCAACGCGGTGACCGTTCCGCATGACGGCAGAAAGTCCGGCGTTTCGGCATTGATGCGGCACTCCATGGCGTGGTTGCGGACCGGCATATCCTCCTGCTCAAAGGGCAGAGGCTGGCCGGCTGCCACGCGCAGCTGCCACTTGACCAAGTCGGTATCGGTCACAAACTCCGTAACCGGATGCTCCACCTGCAAGCGCGTGTTCATTTCCATAAAGTAGAAATTGCCGTCGTCCGAATACAGGAACTCGATGGTACCGGCTCCTTCGTAGCCGACGGCACGAGCCAGGTCACGCGCTGCCTTGTGCATGCGAGCACGAATGTCGTCGTGTCCGTCGAGGCACGGCGCGGGGCTCTCCTCGATCAGCTTTTGGTTGCGACGCTGCACCGAGCACTCGCGCTCGCCAAGCGAAAACACATGGCCCTGCTTATCGGCCATAATCTGCACCTCGACATGGTGCGCCGGCGCGACGAACTTCTCCATGTAGCACTCGCCGTCGCCAAAGACGGCCTCGCCCTCGGCACGCGCCTCGATGAACGCCTTTGCCGCATCTTCCACGCGCTCGACCTTGCGAATACCGCGACCGCCGCCACCTGCACGCGCCTTAATGAGCACGGGACAGCCAATGCGCTCGGCCTCGGCCGTTGCCTCCTCGGGGCTTTTGAGCAAATCGCAGCCCGGCACGATGGGCACGCCCGCCGCGGCAGCCGTTCGACGTGCGGCGTCCTTGTCGCCCATGCTGTCGATCACCTTGGCCGAAGGACCAACAAACGCCAGGCCATACTTGTCGCAGTCGCGCACGAAGCTCGCCTTCTCGGAAAAGAAGCCATAGCCGGGATGAATTGCCTTAGCTCCCGACTTTACGGCACAGGTGAGCACGGCATCGTCGTTGAGGTAGCTCTCGGCAAGACGCGGGCCACCGATGCAATACGCCTCGTCGGCAAGCTGCACGTGCAGCGCGTCCGCATCGGCCGTGGAATAAACAGCGACGGTCTTGATGCCCATATCGCGGCACGCGCGGATAACACGGACCGCGACTTCGCCGCGGTTGGCGATGAGCACTTTGTCGAACATGAAGCCTTCCTTAACTTTCGTGCATGAGTGCAAAAGACATATCGGCGCGGCAGCAAACCTCACCGTTGACGCTCGCGGTGCCCGTCGCAAAGCGGAACGGCCCGCGCGCACGCGTGATGGAGCACACCAGATCAACCGTGTCGCCCGGGCGCACCGGACGCTTAAAGCGCACCTTGTCCAGACTCGTGTAGAACGGCGTCGCGCCGCGCGCCTCCTCATCGCCCATCAGCAGCACGCAGCAGTTCTGGGCGAGCATCTCGCACTGAATCACGCCGGGGACGACCGGGTTTCCCGGAAAATGCCCCTGCAAAAAGTACTCGTCGCCCGTAATCGTAATCTTGCCGTGGGCCTCGTCGCCCACCAGCTCGGCTTCGTCGAGCAAAAGCATCGGCTCGCGATGCGGTAACAGCTTCTTGAGCTCTTCTTTGTTCACGGATATCACCTATCCGATCCTCATGAGGCAGCTGCCAAACTCCACGAGGTCGCCGTCGGCCACGCAGATCTCGAGCACCTCGCCATCCGCCTCGGCCGTTACCTCGTTGAGAACCTTCATGGCCTCGATGATGCAGAGGGTCTCGCCGGCCTTGACCTTAGAGCCCACGTGCACAAACGGCTCGTCGCCCGGCGCCGGGGCAGCATAGAAAACGCCGACCATGGGAGCGGTCACCTCGGTGCCCTTGGGCTCCGGTGCGGCGGCAGGCGCCTGCGTGGCGGGCTCCGGTGCGGCGGCAGGCATGGCGACAGGAGCCACCGCCGGAGCAGTCACGGCACCCGGCATAGACATGGGCACGGCAACCGGCTGCGCGGCACTCGCACGCTCGAGTTCGACCGCGGTGCCATCGGGCTCCTCAACGCGCACGCGCGTGAGGCCGCGGTCCTCCATAACATCGGCTATCTCGGCAAGTCTTTTGGAATCCATGCTCTAGCTCCTCGTATATCTACGCAGCGCGATGGCGGCGTTGTGCCCGCCAAAGCCCAGGTTGGTCGAAAGCGCCCAGGTAAGGTCGGCGCGAACCGCGCGATTGGGCGTGTAGTCAAGATCGCAGGCGGGATCGGGCGTGTGGTAGTTAATGGTCGGCGGCACCACGCCCTGCTCGAGCGCCATGGCGCAGGCCATGACCTCGATGGCACCCGTGGCACCGATCATGTGGCCGGTCATCGACTTAGTCGACGAGACGTGCGCGGCGCGCGCCGCGTCCTCGCCGAGCGCACGCTTAATGCCCGCCGTCTCGGACGAATCGTTGAGCTTGGTCGAGGTGCCGTGGGCATTGATGTAGAGACCCTCGGAAGGCTTGACGTCGCCCTCGGTCACCGCCAGCGATATCGCGCGGGCAATGCCGGCAGCCTCGGGATCAGGGCTCGTGATGTGATAGGCATCATCGGTGTTGCCGTAGCCCACGACCTCGGCATAAATGTGCGCACCGCGCGCCTGCGCATGTTCCATGCTCTCGAGTACCAGCACGCAGGCGCCCTCGCCCATCACAAAGCCATCGCGGTCTGCATCGAACGGGCGGCAAGCCGTCGCGGGATCAGGGTTGGTGGTCAATGCGCGGCAGGACGTAAAGCCCGCAACGGCATCGGGGATAATTGCGGCCTCGGCACCGCCGGCGAGAATCGCATCGGCATAGCCGTGCTTGATGGCGCGGAACGCCTCGCCCACCGCATGGGCCGAGGTTGCGCACGCGGTCACCACGGGCAGGGTCGGGCCCTTTGCCTTATGGCGAATCGCGATGTTGCCCGAAGCCATGTTGGGAATCATCATCGCGATCATATAGGGCGATGCGCGGCGGGGCCCGCGGTCGGCAATCGTATGGACGTTGTCGACAAGCGTCTGCATGCCGCCCACGCCCGAGCCCACGTAGACGCCCAGGCGCTCGCGATCGATGGCGCCTTCGACATCAAAGCCCGCATCGTGCATCGCCTCGTCCGAAGCCGCCATCGCAAACTGAACGCAAGGGTCCAGATGCTTGGCGTCACGCTTGCCAAAGTACTCGTTGCCGTCAAAGCCCTTGACCTCGGCCGCCACCTTGACGGCAAATGCATCGGTATCGAAGTGCGTAATCGGGCCGATGCCGCACGTGCCAGCGCACATTGCCGCCCAGGTGGCAAGCGCGGTGTTGCCGAGCGGCGATACGGCACCTATGCCGGTGATTGCAACTCTCTGTTCCATCATGGTCTCCTCATCCAAGCCGTTCTTCGGCCCTGATTTCTACATCGCCATTCCGCCGTCAACGCGTACGACCTCGCCCGTAATGTAGGAAGCCGCATCGCTCGCCAAAAAGCGCACCACGCCGGCCACTTCCTCGGGGCGCGCCATGCGCTTAAGGGGAATCTGCTCCTCGGTTGCCGCACGAACCTTTTCCGAAAGCTTTGCCGTCATATCTGTCTCGACAAACCCGGGGGCGACCGCGTTCACTCGTACGCCGCGGGGCGCAAGCTCGCGCGCCACCGCCTTGGTCAAGCCGATCACGCCCGCCTTGGAGGCAGCGTAGTTGGCTTGCCCGGCATTGCCCATCAGGCCCACAACCGAGCTCATGTTGACGACGCAGCCGCCGCGCTGGCGCATAAAGGTCTTGGTGAGCGTGCGCGTCATGTTGAATGTTCCCTTGAGATTGACGTCGAGCACGCGGTCGAAGGCGTCATCGCCCATGCGCATGAGCAGGCCATCGCGGGTGATGCCAGCGTTGTTGACGAGCGCCCAAATGGAGCCAAAGTCGTTGAGGACCGCTTCCACGCACGCGTTGACGGCAGCGGGATCGGCCACGTCGCATTGATATGCGCGAGCTGTGGCACCAGCGGCCTCGCAGGCTTCGCACGTCTCGCGCGCCGCATCGACGCTGCCGGCATAGACGACGGCGATATCGTAGCCATCCTCCGCCAGACCGATAGCGCAGGCGCGGCCGATACCCCGCGAGCCGCCCGTGACCAGTGCCACGCGACGTAAGTCGTTGCGCTCGAGCGTGCCGTTGTTCAAATTGCCCATGTCATTCCTTTCGGGTTACAGCCCTGTGGACTATGCGAGCTCGTCGGCAATAGCTGCGACCTGCTCGGCTGTTTCGCACGAATACACGCAAACGTCGCTCAGCGTACGCTTGACCAGGCCGGACAGCGTTTTGCCAGGGCCAACCTCAATAAACGTGTCGATGCCCTGATCCTGCAGAGTATGCAGCGTGTCGACCCAGCGCACGGCATGACTCACCTGGTTGGCCAAGACATCCGATGCCGCTCGCGGATCCGCCGGATAGGGCGCCGCCGTCATGTTTGCCATGACCGGAATCAGCAGCGGAGACGGCGCGTGGCCGGCTTGGATATACGTCGCCAGCCCCTCAGTCGCCTCGGTCATATAGGGACTATGGAATGCACCCGACACCGCGACTTTCATAGCGCGGCCGCCAGCCCCTTTTACTAGGACGTCGAGCTCCTGCAGCGCCTCGGGCGCTCCGGCAACAACCGTCTGCTGCGGGCTGTTGTAGTTGACCGGCCAGCAGTCCTCGCCGGCCTGTTTTGCCAGGTTCTCGACTTGCTCCGCATCGAGCTTGATGACGGCGCGCATACCGCCCGGATGGCGCTCGGCAGCCGCGGCCATCAGCGCCGCGCGCTCGCACACGAGCTCAAAGCCCGCTCGCGTATCGAATGCCCCCGCAAAGGTGAGCGCGGCGACCTCGCCCAGCGAGAATCCCGCACAGGCGGCAGGCACCACGCCGCGCTCACGCAGAGCGGTAGCCGCTGCCAGGTCGTGAACGAACACGCACGGCTGCGTGTTCTCGGTCTGCGAGAGCTCCTCCTTGGAGGCGCTCCGGCACTGCTCGCTGGTCCCCGGGCGCACCTCGTCGACAATGGCGAACACCTCGGCGGCCGCCGGCGATGCCTCGATCAGGTCGACGCCCATCGCGGGGTGTTGGGCACCCTGGCCAGCAAACAGAAACGCTACGCTACCCATGCGGACGCACCCTTCAGGACGCGCTCGGCGCCATCGATCAGGTCGTCAACGATTTCACGTGCGCTCTGGCGCTCGTTGACCATGCCGGCAATCTGTCCACACAAAAACGAACCCTCTTCGTAATTGCCGTCCTTGGCGGCCTTGCGAAGGGCGCCCGTGCCCATGGCCCCGAGTTCCTCGACACTTACGCCCGCCGCCTCGCTCTTGGCGTAGGCGTTGGTAAAGGGGCTCTTGAGTGCACGCACCGGGTGTCCCGTCGAGCGGCCGGTCGCACGCGTCGAGGTGTCGTTGGCCTTCAAGACCATCTCCTTGTACTGCTCCGATACGGTGCACTCGTCTGCGATCAGAAAGCGCGTACCCACCTGCACGCCGGCGGCGCCCAGCATAAAGGCGGCCGCCACGCCGCGGCCGTCGGCAATACCGCCAGCGGCCACAACGGGAATGTCGACCGCATCGACGACCTGCGGCACCAGTGCCATCGTCGAGGTCTCGCCAATATGGCCGCCCGATTCGGTACCCTCGGCAACAACCGCCGTGGCTCCACGACGTGCCACGAGGCGCGCCAGCGCCACCGAGGCAACGACCGGGACGACCTTGATGCCCGCCTCGTTCCACGCCTTCATGTACTTGGCGGGATTGCCGGCGCCCGTCACGACGACCGGCACTCGCTCGTCAATCACGACCTGCGCGACCTCGTCGGCAAACGGGCTCATGAGCATGACGTTGACGCCAAAGGGCTTATCCGTCTTGGCGCGCAGCTCATGAATCTGGTCGCGAAGCCAGTTGGCGTCGGCGTTCATGGCCGCGATGATGCCTAAGCCACCCGCCTCGGACACTGCGGACGCCAGCGAGGCATCGGCAATCCAGGCCATACCGCCCTGGAACACGGGCTTTTCGATGCCGAGCAGATCGCAGAGAGGAGTCTTGAGCATCTCTACTTCTCCAATGCCGCCTCGACCGTATCGGCGAACTCGCCGACCGTCTTGGGGTTCTCCTCGGTATCGAGCTGGATGCCAAACTCGTCCTCGACGGCGACGAGGATCTCGACGGTGCCCAGGCTGTCGAGACCAATCTCCTCGAGCGTGGACTCGGGCTTCATCTCGACATCGTCAAGACCGGCGGTCTCGCGGATAACGTCGCAAACGCGCTCGAAGGTCTTCTGATCTGCCATGGTAGTTCTCCTTTGGTTGTGCCCTAGGGCGTTTTTATTTCCTATGTGCGACTACTTCCAACGAAGCAGATAGCCACCTATATCCAGACCGGCGCCAAATCCAACCAAGGCGATGGTGTCGCCTGTGTGAAGTGCACCGGCGTTTGCCAGCCGGTCGAGGGCAAGCGGAATGCATGCGCTCGAAATGTTGCCGATCTCGCGCAGCGTTCGAACCACGCGCTCGTCTGGCACGCCGAGGCGCTTGACCGCCTGACTCAGGATTCGTTCGTTAGCCTGATGGAATACAAAATGGTCGATGTCTTCGACCGAAATGCCCGCATCGCCCGCAAGCTTATGGACCGTGTCGCAGATGGCGTTGACGCCGAACTTGAACACGCGGCGGCCATTCATGGACAGCACGCTCTCGCTATCTGCAGAGGCCTTAAACGGCGAGGTGCCGACCAGACCGGGTACGCGCAACGTCTCGACGTCGGGCGCCGTCGAAAGCTCAACGGCAAGGGGGTTGTCTCCCCCAGCTCCAATCACTGCGGCGCCTGCCCCATCGCCAAAGAGCACGCAGGTGGCGCGGTCGGTCCAGTCGAGCGTGCGCGTCATCTGCTCGGCAGCAACGACAAGCACGCGCTCGGCACGGCCGCGGGCGATATAGCCCTCGGCGACATCGAGCGCAAACACGAAGCCGGCACAAGCCGCCGAGACATCGAAGGCAGGGCACGTCGCGCCCAGACGCTCGGCTACGGCACACGCCTCGGCGGGAACAAGGTGGTCACCCGTTGTCGTCGAGCAGACGATTAGATCCAGCTGGCTCGCGTCGATTCCGGACACCTGGAGTGCCCGCTCGCTCGCCGCTACGGCAAGGTCGTCGAGTGACTCGGTGGTGCAGACGTGGCGGCTCTTGATACCGGTGCGGGTAAAAATCCACTCATCCGAGGTATCGAGGAACTCAGATAGCTCGTCATTGGAAACACTGCGCTCAGGAAGCGCCGAGCCTGTTCCAAGAATCGTGAAACCCATCACTAACCTCCTTTGAGTTGTTGACGTGTTTACATCGACCAAGAGAGGATAGCGCATTTTAGTCGTTGTTGACGTGTTAACATTAAATTGTCCAAATGCGACAAAGGCTTCACATTGTGTCTATCTCTCGACACCATTGCGCGATTGCCTTATTAACTTAGGAGGTAGCAGCTGTTATGGATTCTCGTTTAACGATAGTCGACGTAACCGGATCGACCAACGATGACCTGCTCGAAGCAGGAAAACAGGGAGAGCCGCACGGCACGGGACTTGCCGCCCGGACTCAGACGGCAGGACGCGGCCGGCGCGGCCACAAGTGGGATTCAACCGCCGGCAACCTATTGCTTTCGATTGTCCTGCGTCCATGCGTTAATCCTGCAAAGTACTCTGGTCTTGCCGCCATCAGCGGCTTAGCGGTGCTCGAGGCGCTCGAAAAGCAGGGTCTTGCAAACGAGATTGGCCTCAAATGGCCCAACGACCTGGTCGCGCGAGGACGCAAGCTCGGCGGCATTCTGGTCGAGGCCGCACGCGATAACGAAGGCAAACCTTTCGCCGTCTGCGGCATTGGCGTCAACGTAAACTACACGCCCCAAGAGGTGCCCGATGGCGGCCTGGCGGCAATTGGCCTCTCGGATCTCAACGAGAACGTTCCCGCCGTCGACATGCTCCTCGATGAGGTCTATCACGCAGTTATAGACGCTGTAGATGCCTGGGCAGAGCGCCTCACCGCCAAGGAAGAAGACGCCGGTCCGCTCGCGCCCGTCCACGATGAATATATCGCTCACCTCAATTGGATCGGGGAGCACGTTATCGCCCGCTCCCCCGCTGGGGACGAGCTGGCGCGTGGCATCTTTCAAACGGTCGATGGCTTTGGTCGCGCGTGCATCGAAACGGAAGACGGCTTTCGATCCTTCCATTTTGAGGAGGCATCGCTGCGTCCCTTGAGCGAATAGGGCGCCGCAACCACCTACTCGGCAGCATTACCCCACAGTCCAAACCATCATTCAAAACAAAAGGGCCCCGCTGCCGTAGCGGCAGCGGGGCCCTTTGAGCTATGAGCGATATCGCTTAGAGCTTGATGTCGATGTCGACGCCAGCGGGGAGGTCGAGACGCATGAGCGAATCAACGGTGCCCGAGGTGGGGTCGAGGATGTCGATGAGGCGCTTGTGGGTGCGCATCTCGAACTGCTCACGGGAGTCCTTGTTCACGTGCGGCGAGCGGATAACCGTGTACAGGTTGCGCTCGGTGGGCAGGGGGACAGGACCGGAAACGCGAGCGCCGGTCTTCTGAGCGGTCTCGACGATGAGCTTCGCGGACTGATCGACGACCTCGTGATCATAGCCCTTGAGGCGAATGCGGATCTTCTGGGTAGCCAACTTAAACCTCCAAAGAGTGCGAGAGATGTTCTCGCGGATTACGTAACAGGGAGCTCGAACTTAGGCGTTCTTGCTCATGACCTCGTCCACGATGGACTTGGGCGCGGGCTCATAAGAGTCGAACTGCATCGTGTAGGATGCACGGCCCTGGGTCTGGGAGCGAAGGTCGGTAGCGTAACCGAACATCTCGCCCAGCGGCACCTTGGCACGGATGAGCTTGCTGTTCTTGCGATCCTCCATGCCCTCGATCTTGCCGCGGCGACCGGAGAGGTTGCCCATAACGTCGCCCATGTACTGCTCAGGGGTCTCGACCTCGACAGCCATGATCGGCTCGAGCAGCTGCGGATCGGACTTCTTGAGGGCGTCCTTGATAGCCATGGAACCGGCGATCTTGAAGGCGGCCTCGGAGGAGTCGACCTCGTGGTAAGAACCGTCGAACAGGGTGACCTTAACGTCGAGGACCGGGAAGCCGGCGATAACACCGGTGTTCAGGGCCTCCTGGATGCCCTTGTCGATGGACGGGATGTACTCCTTGGGCACGACGCCGCCGACGATAGCGTTGACGAACTCGTAGCCGAAGCCCTCCTCCATCTTCTCGAGCTTGATGACGGCGTGGCCGTACTGACCGCGACCGCCGGACTGACGGACGAACTTGCCCTCAGCCTTCTCGACGTCGTGACCAGCGGTCTCGCGGTAGGCAACCTGGGGCTTACCAACGTTAGCGTCAACCTTGAACTCGCGGAGCAGACGGTCGACGATGATCTCGAGGTGCAGCTCGCCCATGCCGGCGATGATGGTCTGGCCGGTCTCGTGGTTGGTGGACACCTGGAAGGTCGGGTCCTCTTCGGCGAGCTTGGTCAGAGCCAGGGACATCTTGTCCTGCTCGGCCTTGGTCTTGGGCTCGATGGCAACGTCGATAACGGGCTTAGCGAACTCGATCTTCTCGAGGACGATCTCCTTGCCCTCGGCGCACAGGGTGTCACCGGTGGTGGAGTTCTTGAAGCCGACGCAAGCGACGATGTCGCCAGCGGCAGCGTCGTCACGGTCGATACGCTCGGCAGCGTTCATCTCGAGGATGCGGCCGAGGCGCTCGCGCTGACCGTTGGAAGCGTTGACCACGTAGGAGCCGGACTCGGCGCGGCCGGAGTAAACGCGGACATAGGTGAGCTTACCGACGAACGGGTCGGTCATGATCTTGAAGACCAGGCCGGAGAAGGGCTCGTCGAAGGAAGGATGACGCTGAATCTCCTCGCCGGTGTCCGGATCGGTACCGGTGACGGCCTCGACGTCGAGCGGGCTGGGCAGGTAGTCGACGACAGCGTCGAGCAGCTCCTGAACGCCCTTGTTCTTGTAGGCGGAACCCACGAAGACGAGGTTGAGCTCGTTGGCCAGAACGCCCTTGCGCAGAGCAGCCTTGAGCTCCTCGACGGTGAAGTCCTCCTCCATGAGAATCTTCTCCATGAGCTCGTCGTCAAAGCTGGCAGCAGCGTCGAGGAGCTCCTCGCGCTTGGTGGCAGCGATGTCGGCAAACTCAGCCGGGATCTCGTCCATCGGCTCGGGGTAGGTCATGCCCTTCTCGTCGGCCTTGAAGTCCCATGCAGTCATGGTGACCAGGTCGATGACGCCCCAGAAGTTGTCCTCGGCGCCCATCGGGACCTGAGCGGCCACGGCGTTAGCGTCGAGACGATCCTTCATGGTCTCGATAGCGTTGAAGAAGTCAGCGCCCACGCGGTCATACTTGTTGATGAAGGCGATGCGGGGGACGTTGAAGGTAGAAGCCTGACGCCAAACGGTCTCAGACTGGGGCTGAACGCCGGCAACGGCGTCGAAGACGGCGACAGCGCCATCGAGGACGCGCAGGCAGCGCTCGACCTCGGCGGTGAAGTCAACGTGGCCCGGGGTGTCGATGATCTGGATGCGGTAGTCCTTACCGTCCTTGTTCCAGAAGCACGTGGTAGCAGCGGAGGTAATGGTTACGCCGCGCTCCTGCTCCTGAACCATCCAGTCCATGGTGGCAGCGCCCTCATGGACCTCACCGATCTTGTGGGTCTTACCGGTGTAGTAAAGAATACGCTCGGTCGTGGTGGTCTTACCGGCATCGATGTGGGCCATGATGCCGATGTTACGGGTATCGGAAAGCTTGTACTTAGGCTTAGCCATGTTAGTTCCTTACCTTAACTTACCAACGATAGTGAGAGAACGCGCGGTTGGCCTCGGCCATCTTGAAGACGTCCTCACGCTTCTTGACGGAAGCGCCCAGGCCGTTGGAAGCGTCGAGGATCTCGTTGGCGAGACGCTCGGCCATGGTCTTCTCCTTGCGAGCGCGGGAGAAGTTGACGATCCAGCGGATGCCCAGAGCGGTGGAACGACGGGAGTTGACCTCCATCGGGACCTGATAGGTAGCGCCACCGACACGCTTGGGCTTAACCTCGAGCGTGGGCTTGACGTTGTCCATAGCCTTCTTGAAGGTAGCGAGAGCGTCGCCACCCTCGGACTTCTCGGCAACGATCTCGAAAGCGGTGTAAACGATGCGCTCAGCGGTGGCCTTCTTGCCGTCAAGAAGGACCTTGTTGATGAGCTGAGTCACCAGGCGGTTGTTGTAAACGGCGTCAGGCTGAACCTCACGACGATTAGCTGCTGCACGACGCGGCATGTGAAATCTCCTTAAGTGTCTACCGTGCGGCGCTTAGGCGGCACACGGCGAAAGTATCAAAACGTTATCTGGCTTATTTGGCCTTGGGGCGCTTAGCACCGTACTTGGAACGGGCCTGCATACGGTTCTGGACCGGAGCAGCGTCGTAGGCGCCACGGATGACGTGATAACGGACACCAGGGAGGTCACGGACACGACCGCCGCGGACGAGCACGATGGAGTGCTCCTGCAGGTTGTGGCCCTCACCCGGGATGTAAGCAGTAACTTCGATGCCGTTGACAAGGCGAACACGGGCAACCTTACGAAGAGCCGAGTTCGGCTTCTTGGGGCTCGTGGTGAAGACGCGGGTGCACACGCCGCGCTTCTGGGAGTTGTGCTGCAGAGCAGCGTTCTTGGACTTCTTGGGCACGGAACGACGGCCCTGGCGAACCAGCTGGTTAATAGTAGGCAAAGCGTACTCCTTCTCGAATGATTCCAGCTTTCTGTAAAGTGCAACGGCTTGAATCGAGGGGTCAGCATCCCCCTACGAAACACGCAGTTCGATAGGATACGTGGCGTTAGCTGTGCCGTCAACAGACCACGCCGCCGGGCGTATCCAAAAATTGGTACATTTCCGCAAAGCCTACACAAAAGGAATCCCCTCCTGTGCGCTTGGGAGGATTCCCGGATCGGGCGGCCCAGGTTTTAAGTTTGCTGCTCTACAGTCCTGCGCAAGACGGAAAGCACATTAAGTGCTTTCCTTTGCGTGCGGAACTCGCGACAAACTTAAAACCTGGGCCGCCCGGTCCGGGAATCCGACGTGCTCGTTGGGGCAACGCCACCTGCCAAAAAGGGACAGGTTTATTTTGGTCGGTTTTATCTGGGGAAACGTCGCGCTCCGGCGGTGATCTGCTTTCGTCTTTCGCATGGAAATCGGCGGCGTTTTCGGAAGTATATCGCTCGGTCTAACCGTCCATTTAATGCAAAATGGGCCGCCTCCCCTAGTAGGAAGCGGCCCCAAATCTTACGAATAGATGATGGTAAAGGGTACTTCTGTTTCGGTCTCTCCTGTTGATGTGTATCTCGTGCCCTCAAGCGTTACTGAGACCACTTGATCGACATTGATCAGTTTTGTCGGCACCCAAATGTTCTCTCCGCTATTGCGTGCCATCGAAACATAGAAATTGTACGCCCCTGCGTCGTCATCTTCGATAATCTGCTCCGATCCATCCTTGTAGCTGACGGTCAGTTTATGATCAACTGCTTCATAGCCCAGATCATCGATGTGCGTCTGGATGGAAAACGGGCTAATCTCGAGAGGCGAGTCATCAGAGCGGAGTTCCTTTGTATCGACGTGCGCTCCGACGTTAAACTCTGGCGTCGATACCTCGATCACCTTCGCATCCTCACCTTTGCCCTCCGTCCAGCTGATATTCCAGGTGACCGCATGTCCCAAATCTCGCTCGCGATTCCACGAGGCAAAGTACATCGTGCCATTAATGACCGTGTCGCTTGATGTGTCCTTATCAATTGTGCAGCGTGTGTCAGCCCATTCCTCGCCGAAGTTCATGCTGGGTGTACCGATGCCTTGTTCTTCTTCACCATAGAGAACAAGTTCGCCTGTCTCTGCTGCCGGCTTGTAGTAGTTAACGCCATTTGGATTGGACAACGTAAACGTCACGGCTCCGCAGCCGTTTTGGTCAATAGCCATCTCATGGATATCAAGCGTATAGCCGTTACCCTCGACGGACAGATTAACCTCCTGGACTGCACCCTCCAGGCTTTGGGGCGCGATGCCATCACCAAACTCTCTGGTGTAGGTATATTTAGTTCCCGATGAGCCTCCGTTGGTCCAGGTAATGGAATCCCCATTGCCGTGGTTTCCCCAGGCTGAGGCAAAATAACTGGAATTGACAACGGCGTAGGCGACCCCTCCGGTCGCCAACACTCCGGCAAGACATCCGATTACGGCAACATACAGAGGTTTCGCGTGACCCTTTCGACGAAGCGGCTTTCCAGCCGCAGCATCAATAACACGGTCGGCAAGATCGCTATCGGCTTGGATGGACTCGAAGGCCTGCTTGATTTGATTGGATTTCACGGTCGCCCTCCTCTAGGATGAATTTGAGCTTCGATCGACCACGAGCTAAACGCGTTCGAGCGGTCGCGGCTGGCACATGCAGTAACTCGGCAATCTCTGAGGTCGAAAAGCCCAGATAGTAATAGAGCACGATGGGAACACGGAATCGCTCCGGAAGTCGCATAACGTCTGACAGGACCGCCTTGGACTCCTCCTGCGCCGTCGAAAGCGAATCGGCCAGGTTCTCAATATCCTCCACACGCCTCCATGGCTTTCGAAAGAGCGATTTGCATTCATTGATCGTGACCCGGATAAGCCAGCGGCGAAGATGCTCCCGACTTTCAAAGTGTCCATCGCTTTTGAGCAACTTAAGAAAGACGTCTTGTGCAACATCGTCGGCATCGGCGCGATCGCGCAGGTACGTCAATGCGATTCGAAACACGACATCCCGGTGATCTTCGACCGCCTGTCTAAAAGCTTGTTCTTCCATAATCACCTCCCGGTGATGCTGATATTTCTTGCTGAGGCCCTCACCATAGATACGCTCTGGCCGGACGAAATGTTTCAAATTCAAGCAGGAATAACCTACCAAAAAAAACTCTGCCCCTTATTGGCAAGGGATCGACGGAACGCAACAGGTTGAGCATACGCAAGCGAGCGGCCCCCAGAGCGTACAAGGTGGCATGAAAAAGGCAGGGCATTGACCTTTTGGTCATGCCCTGCCTTTTGAATGACAGATTGTAGCTCTGGGGGCCGCGCAGCGACGGAGATCGCCGCCGTTCGTTAGAACGGCGGAACTAGTTACTCCTCGTCGTTGTCCTTGGCCTCTTCGGCGTCGTCGGTGTCCACGAGCTGGTTGAGCAGCTCGTCGAGGGACGCCATGTCCTCGTTGATGGCACCGTTGGCGGGAGCCTTCTTGTCGTCGATCGGAGCGCCCAGGAGCTCCTCGTCGGCGTCGGCGTGATGCGTCGGCGCGGCAGAGGTGCCCAGCAGGATGTCGTCCGGACCGTCGGGGCTAAAGACCATCTGCAGCAGCTGCGAGAGGTCTTCCTCGTCGGCAACGTCGTCGTTGTTCTCGAGGATGTAGAGCAGGTCGTGGGCCTCGAGGCCGTCACGGAGCTCCTCGATCGCCTTGGCACCGATGCCATCGATGCGCAGCAGATCTTCCTCGGACTTGCCGACCAGGTCGCCGACCGTCTCGATGCCGACCTCGCTGAACTTGTTGGTCCAGCGCTGCGACACGCCCAGGTCGTCGAACAGGTACAGGCGAGCCTTCTCGGCGGAGATGGTGTGGCCGTTGCGGGTGAACGAACCGTCAGCACCACCGAACTCGTCGTAGCCGGCCCAGTCGAGCTGCTGCGGGAGCTGCTCGTCCAGGTCCTTGAGCTCCACAGGAGCCCACTCGGGCAGCGACTTGGCGTTGGGCGAAGCCGGGCCGTCGATGTCCACGTAGCCGTCGGCCGTACGATACGTCAGCTTGGCGTTGGCGTACGGCTTGAGGCCGGTACCGGCCGGGATCTTCTTACCGACGATGACGTTGGACTTAAGGTCGAGCAGGTGGTCGACCTTGCCCTCGATGGCAGCCTCGGTAAGGACGCCGGCGGTACGGATGAACGAAGCGCTCGACAGCCAGGAGTCGATGTTGGACGCGACCTTGAGCGTACCCAGGATGACGGGCTCGGCCACGGGAGCCTGACCGCCCAGACGGGCAACGCGCTCGACCTCGTCGGCGAACTCGTAGCGGTCGACGTACTGACCAAGCAGGTACTTGGAGTCACCGGGGTTGGTGATCTGAACGCGACGCAGCATCTGACGTGCGAGCACCTCGATGTGCTTGTCGTTCAGGTCGACGCCCTGGCTGGTGTAGACGTCCTTGACGCTCTCGACGAAGGTGTGCATCGTCGACTCGATGTCGGTCAGCTTGCGCAGGTTGCGGAAGTTGACGAAGCCCTTGGTGATCTGGTCGCCGGCGCGAACCTCGCAGCCGTCCTCGATCTCGGGCATAAAGCGAACCGAAGCGGGGACGCGACGCTCGTCGAGGACACGGGTGTGGTCCTCGGAGTCGGTGAGCGTCAGCACGTACTCGGACTTCTCGGGCTTAATCGAGAGGTGGCCGGAGTACGGAGCCAGCTCGGCCTCGCGACCCAGAATCTTCTCGTTGACGTTGCCGACGATATCGAACATACGGCTGACCGTAGGCAGACCCTGCGTAATATCGTCGACGCCAGCGACGCCGCCGGAGTGAATGGTACGCATCGTAAGCTGCGTACCGGGCTCGCCGATGGACTGGGCGGCAATAATGCCGACCGCGGTACCGATGGCGACCGGACGACGGGTGGAAAGATCCCAGCCGTAGCACTTCTGGCACACGCCGTACTTGGAGCGGCAAGTGAGCAGCGCGCGGAGCTTGACCTTCTTAAGGCCGGCATCGACCATCTTCTGAATGTCGGCAACCTTCTCGATGTAGCCGTCCTGCTCAAAGAGCACGGTGCCATCGGGAGCCACGACGTCCTCGATGAAGCAACGGCCGACGAGGTCGGTGTTGAGGTCGGTGGTGCCGGGGATGATGAGGTTGTAGGTGACGCCCTCGTGCGTGCCGCAGTCCTCCTCGCGGACGATGACGTCCTGGGCCACGTCGACCAGACGACGGGTCAGGTAACCAGAGTCCGAGGTGTGGGATGCGGTATCGACCAGGCCCTTACGGGCGCCGTAGGTCGAAATGAAGTACTCGAGCGGCAGCAGGCCCTCGCGGAAGTTCGCCTTAATGGGAAGGTCGATCGTCTCGCCGGACATGTCTGCCATCAGGCCACGCATGCCGCCGAGCTGACGCAGCTGGGTCTTAGAACCACGGGCGCCGGAGTCGGCCATCATGTACAGCGGGTTCTCCTCGTCGAACATGTCGAGCATGAGCGCTGCGACCTTGTCGGTACAAGCGGTCCACTCGTTAACGACTTCGATGTGGCGCTCCGTCTCGTTGATGAAGCCCTCCTCGAAGTACTCGTTGATCTGGTCGACGTTGGCCTGGGCGCGGTCGAGCAGCTCCTGCTTCTCGGCAGGGATGAGAGCGTCCCACACCGAGATGGTGAGGCCGGCGCGGGTAGCGTAGTGGAAGCCGGAGTACTTGATGGCGTCGAGGATCGGGCCGACCTTGGCCTCGGGGTAACGATCACAGCAGTCCGCAACCAGCTTGGCCACATCGCCCTTGACCATCTTGTAGTTCATGAACTCGTAGTCTTCGGGCAGGCACTGGCGGTTGAAGATGATGCGGCCGATAGAGGTCTCGAAGCGCGCGGTCTTATTGCCGGTGACATCGTAGTCGACAAACTCGTTCTTGCCGTTCTTGACGCGGAAGATACGGGTGCCGTCCTCATTGATGACGTTGGCATCGGCAGCGGACACGCGGACCTGGATCTTGGCCTGCATGTCGACCTCGGAGCGGCAGTCATAGGCGTGCAGCGCGTCGTCGAAGCTCGAGAACACGTGGTTCTCGCCCGGCAGACCCTCGCGGACCTGGGTCAGGTAGTACACACCGATGATCATGTCCTGCGAAGGGATGTTGACCGGCTTGCCGGATGCCGGCGAGCGCAGGTTGTTCGCAGAGAGCATGAGCACGCGGGCCTCGGCCTGAGCCTGGCTGGACAGCGGCACGTGGACAGACATCTGGTCGCCGTCGAAGTCGGCGTTGAAGGGCGAGCAGACCAGCGGGTGCAGGTGGATAGCCTTGCCCTCGACCAGCACCGGCTCAAAGGCCTGGATGGACAGACGGTGCAGGGTCGGTGCACGGTTGAGCAGCACGACGCGGCCGTCGATGACCTCTTCGAGGATATCCCACACAAAGGTGGCACCGCGGTCGATAGCGCGCTTGGCGCCCTTGATGTTCTCGACCTTGCCGAGCTCGACCAGGCGCTTCATAACGAAGGGCTTGAAGAGCTCCAGCGCCATGGTCTTGGGCAGACCGCACTGGTGCAGCAGCAGCTTGGGGTCGGTAACGATAACCGAACGGCCGGAGTAGTCGACACGCTTACCCAGCAGGTTCTGACGGAAACGACCCTGCTTGCCCTTGAGGGCCTCGGCGAGCGACTTGAGCGGGCGACCGCCACGGCCAGAGACCGGGCGACCACGACGGCCGTTGTCGAACAGGGCGTCCACGGACTCCTGGAGCATGCGCTTCTCGTTGTTCACGATAATCGCAGGGGCGTCCAGGTCGAGCAGGCGCTTGAGTCGGTTGTTACGGTTGATCACGCGACGATACAGGTCGTTGAGGTCGGACGCGGCGAAGCGGCCGCCATCGAGCTGGACCATCGGGCGCAGATCGGGCGGAATGACCGGGATGACGTCCAGGATCATGTTTGCGGGGCTGTTGCCGCCCTTCAGGAAGGCGTCAACGACCTCGAGGCGCTTGACGGCCTTCTCGCGCTTCTGCTTCTGGGAATCCTCGTCGGCGATGATGGCCTTGAGCTTCTCGGCCTCGGAGGGGAGGTCGATAGCAGCGAGCAGGTCGCGGACAGCCTCGGCACCCATACCACCCTTGAAGTACATGGAGTAGTAACGGGTCATCTCACGGAACAGCGGCTCATCGGAGATGAGGTCGCGCTCGGTGAGCTTCATGAAGGCGTTGAAGGCGTCCGTGCGGAGCTGCTTCTCGTCCTTGCACTCTTCCTCGATGTCGACGATGCCAGAGGCGATCTCCTCGGGGGTCAGCGGCTCCTCGTCGGAGAACTCGTCAAAGTTCTCGGGGTCGCCCTGCTCCTTGAGGGACTCGATCTGACGGGCGCACTCGGCATCGATCTCTTCCAGATCGGCGGCGAGCTCCTCGCGCAGGTCGTCGGCGTCGGCCTCGCGGGCCTCATAGTCAACCTCGGTGATGATGTAGCTGGCAAAGTACAGAACCTTCTCGAGGTCCTTGGACTTGATGTCGAGCATACGGCTCATCGGGAAGCTCGTGGGGCTCTTGAAGTACCAGATGTGGGACACGGGAGCGGCGAGCTCGATATGGCCCATGCGGTCGCGACGCACCTTGGCCGAGGTAACCTCGACGCCGCAGCGCTCGCAGACGATACCCTTAAAGCGGATGCCCTTGTACTTGCCGCAGGAGCACTCCCAGTCCTTGGCGGGACCGAAGATCTTCTCGCAGAACAGGCCGTCCTTCTCGGGCTTGAGGGTACGGTAATTGATGGTCTCCGGCTTCTTGACCTCACCGTGCGACCAGGAACGGATCTGGTCGGCGGAGGCAAGGGAGATCTTTACCGAGTCAAAATCAGTAGCTTCGAAATCTGCCACAGTCAACTACTCCTTATCAGTGGTCGTGGCGGCGACAGCCTCGGGTGCCTCGACGGTCTCGGCATCCTCGGCCTCGACGTCGGCGTCAACGCCGGCGAGCGCAGCCAGGTCGTCGAGAGCAGAGGTCTCCTCGGCGGTCACAGGGGCGGAGGCGTCCTCGTCAGCATCGTGCATGGGCTCGATGTCCAGCGCGAGGGAACGGATCTCCTTGACGAGAACCTTGAAGGACTCGGGGATACCCGGAACAGGAACGTTCTCGCCCTTGACGATGGACTCGTAGGTCTTGACGCGGCCCACGGTATCGTCGGACTTGACGGTCAGAATCTCCTGCAGGACGTTGGAAGCACCGTATGCGTACAGTGCCCAAACTTCCATCTCGCCGAAGCGCTGGCCGCCGAACTGGGCCTTGCCGCCCAGAGGCTGCTGGGTAACCAAGCTGTAAGGGCCGGTCGAACGGGCGTGGATCTTGTCGTCGACCATGTGGCCGAGCTTGAGGATGTAGGACGTACCCACGGTAATGGGCTCGCGGAACTCCTCGCCGGTGCGGCCGTCGAACAGGCGGGTCTTGCCGCGCTCGTCAAGCTGGGTGACGAACTCGGGACGCATGTGATCGCCAAAGGCAGCGGTGGCCTTGTTGAGCATGTTCTTGTTGGCACGACGAATGACCTCGGCGATCTCGTCCTCCTTGGCGCCGTCGAAGACGGGCGTCGCGGTGAAGAACGGACCGGGGACGTACTTGTCGGAGTCGGCCTTCTCGGTATCCCAACCGCAGGCAGCGGCCCAGCCAAGGTGGCACTCGAGCAGCTGGCCGACGTTCATACGCGAGGGAACGCCCAGCGGGTTGAGGATAACGTCGATCGGGGTACCGTCAGCCATGTAGGGCATGTCCTCGACCGGCAGAACGTTACAGATAACACCCTTGTTGCCGTGGCGGCCGGCGATCTTATCGCCCTGCTGGATCTTACGACGCTGGGCGACGTAGACGCGCACCTGCTCGTTGACGCCGGGGGCCAGATCGTCGCCGTTCTCGCGGCTAAAGCGGACAACGTCGATGACGCGGCCGTAAGCGCCGTGAGGCATCTTAAGGGAGGTGTCGCGGACGTCGTGGGCCTTGGCACCGAAGATGGCGCGCAGCAGGCGCTCCTCGGCGGTCAGAGCGCTCTCGCCCTTAGGCGTGACCTTGCCGACCAGGATGTCGCCAGGGCCGACCTCGGCGCCGATGCGGATAATGCCGTCCTCGTCGAGGTTGGCAAGCATATCCTCGGAGAGGTTCGGGATCTCGCGGGTGATCTCCTCGGGGCCGAGCTTGGTGTCGCGGGCATCGATCTCGTGACGGGTGATGTTGATGGTCGTCAGCAGATCCTCGGCCACCAGGCGCTCGGACACGACGATACCGTCCTCGTAGTTGAAGCCTTCCCACGGCATGTATGCCACGGTGAGGTTCTGACCCAGTGCGAGCTCGCCATGATCGGTCGAAGGACCGTCAGCCAGGGGCTCGCCCTGCTCAACGGTGTCACCGACGCGCACGAGCGGACGGTGGTTGATGCAGGTGGACTGGTTGGAGCGCTGGTACTTGGCCAGGTGATACTCGTCCATGCCGCCGGCATGCTTGACGATGATCTTGGCGGCGTCGGCAAAGATGACCTCGCCGGCATTCTTGGCCAGGGTGACCTCGCCGGAGTCCAGGGCGGCGCGACGCTCCATGCCGGTACCGACATAGGGAGCGGCAGGGTGAACCAGCGGCACGGCCTGACGCTGCATGTTAGCGCCCATCAGCGTACGCTTGGCGTCGTCGTGCTCGAGGAACGGAATCAGCGTGGCTGCGACGGAGAGCATCTGACGCGGCGAGACGTCCATGTAGTCGACATCCTCGACAGGCACGTCGGCGGGAGCGCCGAAGGAGCCGTCGAAGTCTCGGGTTCGGGCGATCACGGTGTGCGGGCGGACAAGCTTGCCCTCGGCATCGGTCGTGATGAACTCGTTGGTCTTGGGATCGAGCGGCGTGTTGGCCGGCGCAATGACGTGCTTCTCTTCCTCGTCAGCGGTCATCCAGTCGATCTGGTCGGTGGCAACGCCGTTCTCGACGCGGCGGAACGGAGCCTCGATGAAGCCGTACTCGTTGACGCGGGCGTAGAGGGCGAGCGAGCCGATCAGGCCGATGTTGGGGCCTTCGGGGGTCTCGATCGGGCACATGCGGCTGTAGTGCGAGTTGTGAACGTCGCGGACGGCCGTCGGCACGTTGGTGCGGCGGCTGGAGCCGGACTTGTGGCCGGCAAGACCGCCAGGGCCGAGTGCGGACAGACGGCGCTTGTGGGTCAGACCGGTCAGGGGGTTCGCCTGGTCCATGAACTGCGAGAGCTGCGAGGAACCGAAGAACTCCTTGATGGAGGCCACGATCGGGCGGATGTTGATGAGCGACTGCGGGGTGATCTCGTCGATGTCCTGGGAGCTCATGCGCTCACGGACAACGCGCTCCATACGGCTCATGCCGATACGGAACTGGTTGGCGACGAGCTCGCCGACGGTGCGGATGCGGCGGTTGCCAAAGTGGTCGATGTCGTCGACCTTGAAGCCCTGCTCGCCGGCGGCGAGGGACAGCAGGTAGCGCAGCGTAGCGACGATATCCTCGTCGGTGAGCACCGTGACCTCTTCCTCGGTGGTGAGGTTGAGCTTCTTGTTGACCTTGTAACGACCGACGCGGGCCAGATCGTAGCGCTGCGGGTTAAAGAGCAGGCCCTCGAGCAGGCTGCGGGAAGCGTCCACGGTGGGAGGCTCGCCCGGGCGCAGGCGACGGTAGATCTCGATAAGGGCGTCCTCGCGAGTGAGAGCGGTGTCGCGCTCCAGGGTGCGCTTAATCACATCGGAGTTGCCGAGCAGCTCGATGATGTCGTCGTTGGTGACGGCGATGCCAAGGGCGCGCAGGAACATCGTGGCGCTCTGCTTACGCTTACGGTCGATGGAGACCATGAGCTGGTCGCGCTTGTCGACCTCAAACTCAAGCCAGGCACCGCGGGACGGGATGATCTGGGCCTTGTAGATCTGCTTGCCCGAATCCATCTCGGAGCTGTAGTACACACCCGGGGAACGGACGAGCTGCGAGACGACGATACGCTCGGTACCGTTGATGATGAAGGTGCCCTGATCGGTCATCATGGGGAAGTCGCCCATAAAGACGAGCTGCTCCTTGATCTCGCCGGTCTCCTTGTTGGTGAGACGGACGTCGGTCAGGAGCGGGGCCTGATAGGTCATGTCCTTCTCGCGGCACTCCTCGACGGTGTGCGCAGGGTCGCCGAACTGATGCTCGCCGAAGGTAACCTCGAGAACATGGTTCTGGCTCTGGATGGGGCTGGATTCCTTGAACGCCTCACGAAGGCCCTCGTCCTTAAAACGCTCAAAGGATTCCCTTTGAACAGAGATAAGGTTGGGGAGCTCCATGGCCTCCGGGATTTTCCCGAAGCTGACGCGCTTGCGCTCAGTGGCAGTGTATGCGTAGGTCACCAGGTTTTTCCTCCTTCACGGAAATGCTCGGTGGGTTGGCGAGGCATAGCTTCGCCAGTTATCGCAACCTAATAGTTTATCAGGTACCGACCGTTGGGCAAGAAAAGCCTTGACGCGATTGAGTTTTTGGAGTAGCAAAGTTTTTCGACAGAAAACACGCAGGTAGATGTATATGTATCGAACATCTGTTCATATATTTTCTGTGAACAGAGAGCCGGCAATCGCAGCTCTTATAAAAAACGGGCGCGAACCGAGGTCCGCGCCCGTAAATGTCGATGCCCGAAGGCTTACTTGCGCATCAATCCGCCGCGCTCGTCGATGGCGTCCCAGAAGGCGCTGGCAAAGCGAGGATCGCTTGCGGCCATGAGGGCGTTGGTGGCCATCCAGCCAGACGGGGTGCCGGTGTCGTAGCCCGACAGCGGGTCGATAACGACAGCGTACATAGCCTCGCGATCGAGCGAGCGGGCCATGGCGTCGGTGAGCTGAATCTCGCCGCCCTTGCCGGCCTGCTGATCAGCGAGCAGGTCCATGACCAGCGGGCTCAGCAGATAACGGCCGACAATGTACAGGTTGGACGGAGCCGCCTCGGGAGCGGGCTTCTCGACCAGACCGCCGATACGCCAGACAGCGCCCGGCTCTGCATCGGCAACGTCCTCGGCGCCCTCGAGCGAACCGACGCGCTCACCGGCGATAACGCCGTAGCGGCTGACTTCCTCGGGCGAGCAAGCAGCGACGGCGATAACCGAAGCGCCACCGTGCTCCTTGGAAACGGCGAGCATCTTGTCGCAGATGTCGCGGTTAGGCACAACGTAGTCGCCCAGAAGAACCAAGAAGTTCTCCCCTGCCACGGCGTCGGCAGCAGAGCGGATAGCATGGCCGAGGCCCTTGGGCTCGTACTGATAGCGGAAGTCGACCGGCATACCGCCAGCGTGGGCGACGGCATCGGCATAGGCGTTCTTGCCGCGCTCGCGCAGCAGGTTCTCGAGCGAGCGATCGGGCTGGAAGTAGTTCAGTAGCTCAGGCTTACCGGGAGAAGTAACGATGATGGCGTCGTCGACTTCCTCGGGGTCGAGCGCCTCCTCGACGACGTACTGAATGACGGGCTTGTCGAGCACCGGCAGCATCTCTTTGGGCGTGCACTTGGTGCCAGGCAGAAAACGCGTGCCAAGACCGGCGGCGGGGATGATTGCCTTCATGTTATTCAAAGATCCTTTCGCAGGCGCAAAAGCGCCCCATGCGTGCGGCACACAGCCGCAGACCAAATTGCGATACTCAAGCATCTTACCGCTGGAACTATATGTCGCTACAAGGCAGAGACAATTCTTCAGCAGGTCAACGCAAATTATTGCTCGAATGGTGCAATTTTATTGCCCAACGGCAGGGCACCCGATACGACGCAAATCACAGAATATGGCAGTTTGAGCTACCGATGTCGAGGGACCGAAAAACAAAAAAGACGGGGCTCGCAATGCGAGCCCCGTCTGCAAAGAAATCTGGCGAGAAAGCCTGATTACTTGAGGGTGACAGCAGCGCCAGCAGCCTCGAGCTTCTCCTTGGCAGCCTCGGCGTCCTCCTTCTTGGCACCCTCGAGAACAGCCTTGGGAGCGCCCTCGACGACCTCCTTGGCCTCCTTCAGGCCAAGGTTGGTGAGCTCACGGACGGCCTTGATGACCTGGATCTTGTTGTCGCCGAAGCCCTCGAGCACGACGTCAAACTCGGTCTTCTCCTCGGCCTCAGCAGCGCCAGCAGCGGGAGCGGCGACAACAGCGGCAGGAGCAGCGGCGGAAACGCCGAAGGTGTCCTCGATAGCCTTTACGAGCTCGGAAGCCTCGAGAAGGGTCATTTCCTTAAGAGCATCGATGATCTCATCGGTGGTAAGCTTAGCCATTTCTAAGTCCTTTCGGTTTCCGTGCGGATGCACGGAGATCAGTTAAAACACGGCGCGAATGCGCCAGGGGTGCGGCGTTGCCGCCGCGGGTGAAAACAGCGACTAGGCTGCCTTCTGCTCGGAGACCTGCTGGATCGAACGAGCGAGACCAGAGGAAACGCCGTTGACGCAAACAGCGATGTCGCGAGCGAAACCGGAGATGAGACCGGCAATCTGGCCGAGAAGCTGATCCTTGGTGGGCAGCTCGGCGATAGCCTTAACATCATCAGCGGAAACGGCCTTGCCGTCGGAGATACCGCCCTTGATCTCAAGGACGCCCTTGGACTTAGCGGAGAAGTCCTTAAGGGCCTTAGCGGCCTCGACCGGCTCGGTCTCGTAGAACACATAAGCGACGGGGCCGGCGAGGATCTCGTCAATCTCGGGCTGCTCCTGGTTCTTGAGAGCGATCTTAACCAGGTTGTTCTTGTAGACCTTCATCTCGGCGCCGCACTCGCGAAGCTGATGACGCAGCTCCTGAGCCTGCTTAACCGTCAGACCGTTGTAGTTGACGACGAACAGACCGGCGTTCTCGGCGATACGGGACTCGATCTCTGCAACCTTGTCGATTTTGTACTGCTGGGGCATGAATTACACCTCCTCGAATTCTTTCCGGGCACGGTCCGCCACAAGGACGTGACGGGGGCATGTCCAAAAAGAAAGCCCCCGCGCTGCATGAGCGACGGGGGCGAGAAGACATATCTACTCGACCACCTCGGCTGGCGGGATATCCCATTAAGCTCGCGGGCAATGCCCGTTTGCACCGGCTGTCTCTGGCAGCGGATTCGTGCGTGAACCGAAAGTATTATGGCGGGGACCCCGGCGTCGGTCAACGGGCGCGAGGATTCGTACACAAACCCTGCATACGCTCCGACCGGGAGGGGCAGGGCGAGTTTTCCGCTCGGTCAAGTCCTGGGCTCGCACGAAGGCCACATTAAGTGGCCTTCGGCTCGTGCGAAATCTACGGAAAACTCGCCCTGCCCCTCCCGGCCGGAGCTACGTTACCTTTGCTGCGAATCCTCGTGTCCGTTGAGCGACGCGCCCCACTCATAATGCTTGGGTCGGTGGGCTGATGTCTTGCATCCCTGAGGGCTACAAGGTTGAAATGAAGGTGGACAGGCGGCGGAGACCTTCGTCCAGGTCTTTGTCGGAAACGCAGTAGCTGAGGCGGATGTGGCCTTCGGTTCCGAAGCAGTCTCCCGGGACTAGGGCTACGTTTGCTTCTTTGATGGCTTTGATGCAGAAGTCTTCGCTGGTTAGGCCGAACTTTTTGATGCTCGGGAAAGTGTAGAAGGCTCCTGCGGGCTCTACTGCGTCGAGGCCCATGGCGTCTAAGGCCGCGAGTACGCGTTCGCGATGGGCTCGGTAGACTTCGAGCATGGGGGTTGGGTCGACGGTCAGGGCTCGGGCTGCGGCGTCCATCTCGAAGGAGACGGCGCTCGATACTAAGTATTGGTGAGCCTTGGCGATCTCGGCGATGACGGGTGCCGCTGCTGCGAGCCAGCCCAGGCGCCAGCCGGTCATGGCCCAGGGCTTGGAGAAGCTCTCGATGACTACCGTCTGATCGCGAAGCTCCGGGTGACGCTGGGCAAAGCGCTCGTAGCCATCCACATAAACCAGGCGGTTGTATACGTCGTCGCAGACCACGTAGATGCCCGTCTGCTCCGCCACGTGCGCCACGGCGTCGAGCGAAGCCGCGTTGAGGATACAGCCCGTAGGATTGTTGGGCGAGCAGATGACGATGGCCTTGGTCGCCGGCGTCACGCGGGCGCGAAGCGCTTCCTCGTCAATCTGGAATTGCGCAGGCTCCGTATCCAAAAAGACCGCCTTGGCGTGATTGGCCACGACGATGCTCTCGTACAGGCCAAAGGCCGGCGTGGGGATAATGACCTCGTCGCCGGGGTTGAGCATAGCCGTGAATGTTGCCGACAGCGCCTCGGTCGCACCGTCGGTCAGGATGACCTCATCGGCGGAAAACGCCAGACCCGTGTCATCCATATATTTGGACAGTGCATCACGCAGGGCGGGGCGACCGTTGTTGGGCGGATAGTGCGTGTCACCGCGGTCCAGTGCGGCGGTCACCTCGGCGCTAATCACATCGGGCGTGGGAAAATCGGGCTCGCCAAGCGCAAGCGCGATGCACCCCGGGTGCTGGGCGGCGAGCGCGTTGATTCGGCGGATACCGGAGGGCTTGAGCGTGGCAAGCGAGGTATTCATGGGCAGTCGCATGGCGTTCCTTTCGTAAGGGTTGCACTAGGATAGCGCGGCGGGGCGCCGCCGGACGGTGTAACCTAAACGGAAACCAACCGGAAAGGAGGCAGCATGGAGCCGACCGCGCGCGGCGATGTACCAAAAACGCTGCAAACCATTGCGTATATCAGCATTCCCAATAGTGCCGATCTTGAGTTTTTGCTCTGGGACCTGCAGGATGCCATCGCCGCCTATGCACAGCTTTCCGGCACCGCACTCCCCCGCCCGGTCGACCTGAAGGCAAATGACGCCGGCAGCGTTGCCGATGGCATCGTGCTGGCCATTGAAGATGTGGCTGACGATGAGACGTTGACAGCCATCGAGCAGGCGCTTGAGCGCTTTGGCGGTACGGGAACGCGCGTCTATGCCGCGATTCGAGCCGCACAAGAGGGCACTGAGCAGGCGCGCGGGACCGCCGTTCGCCTGCACAAGGCATGTGAGCGCCATGACCAATTGTGGTGTGGCGGCGTTGCCATCTGCGCCGGCAGCGGCATCGCAGCGCTTCGCCATTCCCCACGCATGGGCCTCTTGCGCCGACCATTTTCGGAAGCGATGGATAAGCTTGTGGGCGCTGTGCGCATGGGCTGCTCCGTCGAGCATGCACAGCGACTTGGCGGCGGCAATGCCGCCAACGTCGACGCCGACGGCATGGTTTGCGCCGAGCCAGCCGTGCCCGCGCCGATATGGCGAGGCGTTCTGAAACGTCTGGGCGCCCACGCTCAAACAAAAATCTATATTAAATAACAGCCCAGTCAACGGCTTCGTGCCAACGCTCAACAAGACGCTCCAGGCACCAGGCGGCATTGGCGGGACTTGTCGAGGGCAGGACGATGGCAGGCAGCCCCGTCCGATCTTGCAAGTAGCGTTTGTAGAGTCGCCCTGCCGTACCGCCGTTACAGACAACGACCTCGATCGGCGCGGCATCGGTAATGCGCTCGACATGCGCCGGCACAACGTTGCGGATGCTCGCGTCGCTCGAGCCCTTAATGTCGCAGCTCTCGATTGCATCCCACAGGGCCACGCCGCCGTTCAGCAGCATGGCCCGCTTGGCGGCAATGGAGGCATCGAGCGTCGCGGGCTCACCGCTTGCCAAAGGATCGCCCTCGTTGGGCGGCACAGGCATACCGAGGCACGTGGCCATCACACGCCAAAAGCGATTCTGAGGGTTGCCGTAATAAAAGGCATTAGCGCGCGACAGCACCGAGGGAAACGATCCGAGCACCAAAACGCGCGAGTGCTGGTCGAACACGGGCTCAAACCCATGCTCAATATGTTGATAGCCCTCGTCAGACGCTGCCATGGCCTAGGCCCTCAACAGATAGCGCACCTCGTAGGGCGCAAGCTCAAGGGAGCCCGCCAGCTCGACCGTGGGCACGCCGTCGGCAAGCAAATCGACAAAGGAGCCGTTGAGCTCGCCGGCGCCAAAGGTGTAAGGCTCGTCCACGGCGTTCACCGCCACGAGCACCGTCGCGTCGTCGCAGGCGCGCTCGAACAGCAGCTGCTTGTTCTGGATCACCACATTGCGATAGGCACCGTAGTTGAGAGCACGGGCCGCCGCGTCGTTTGCCGAGCGCAGGTGCGCCAGCTGCGTGATGAAGGCCGTCAGCTCGTTGGGCGCAGGCTCATCGAGCGCAGGGCGCAGCGCCCAGTCGCCATCGGGGCCGCCCTTTTCACCAGCAATTCCCCACTCGCTGCCATAGTAGACGCACGGAATGCCCGGCATGCCAAAGAGCATGCCATAGGCGGGACGCAGGCACGACTTGTCGGTGAGGATGCTTGCCAGGCGCGGCACGTCGTGGTTGTCGACAAACGACAGCAGGTGTTTGCCGCGGTAGATGCACCAGGGGTCGCCGCCAAACTGGCGATGCAGCGAATGGGCGATCTCGAACATGTTGACCGAGTTAAAGCTGGAGTACAGGCCCTTGTAGCACTCGTAGTTGGTGCAGGAGTCGAGCATCTCGTCGTTGACGATCTGGTTGTAGTCGCCGTGGAGCGTCTCACCAATCAGCACAAAGTCGGGCTTGAGTTCGCGGGTAAAGCTATGCAGGCGGCGCATAAAATCGCGATCGAGCATATAGGCGACGTCCAAGCGCAGGCCGTCGACGCCAAAGACCTCGGCCCAGCGACGCACGGACTCAAGCAGGTAATTGACCACGGCGGGGTTTTGCAGGTTGAGCTTCACAAGCTCAAAATGGCCCTCCCAGCCCTCATACCAAAAGCCGTCGCCGTAGCACGAGTCACCGTCAAAGCTGATGTGGAACCAATCCTTGTACGGCGAATCCCACTTGCGCTCCTGCACATCGCGGAAGGCCCAAAAACCGCGGCCGACGTGGTTGAAGACGGCATCGAGCACCACGCGGATACCGTGGGCATGCAGTGTGTCGCACACGGCGGCAAAGTCGACATCCCCACCCAGGCGGCGGTCGATATGGCGCAGGCTGCGCGTATCGTAGCCGTGGCTATCGGAC
>CABUUK010000013.1 GCA_902494765.1 uncultured Collinsella sp. | reverse complement strand
TGCAACGGCTTCCAGGCGCTCATCAAGCTCGGTCTCGTTCCCTATGGCAAGATCATGGACACCGACGCTGATTTCCCGACGCTGACCTACAACGTCATCGGCCGCCACCAGTCCCGTCTGGTCCGCACGCGCGTGTGCTCCAACAAGTCCCCCTGGCTTGCGGGTACGAAGGTCGGCGACATTTACACCGTGCCCATTTCGCACGGCGAGGGCCGTTTCCTCGCATCCGAAGAGCTTGTGAAGAAGCTCGCCGAAAACGGCCAGATCGCCACACAGTACGTAGACCTTGACGGGTATGCTACAATGGATGCAGCATTCAACCCCAACGGCTCGATCTGTGCCATCGAGGGTATCACCTCGCCCGATGGCCGTGTATTCGGCAAGATGGGGCACACCGAGCGCATCGGCAAGGAGCTTTACCGCAACGTTCCCGGACAGTATGAGATGGAGCTGTTCACCTCTGCCGTGCGCTATTTCAAGTAATTTAAGAAGAGAGGAGCAGACCCAATGGCTTATTATTATCCAGAACCGTCTCACACGTTCAGCGAATATCTGCTCGTCCCCGGTTACACGTCCGAGGACTGCATTCCTGACAACGTCTCGCTCAAAACGCCCCTCGTGCGCTACCGCAAGGGGCAGGAGGAGTGCCCCATCAGCCTGAATATCCCGATGGTCTCGGCCATCATGCAGTCGGTGTCGAACGACACGCTGGCCATCGCGCTGGCCAAAGAGGGCGGCCTTTCGTTCATCTTCGGTTCCCAGTCCATCGAGAGCGAGGCCGAGATGGTGCGCCGCGTGAAAAGCAATAAGGCGGGCTTTGTGCCGTCAGCCTCGAACCTGACAAGCGAGCACACGCTGGCCGATGTTTTGGCCCTCAAGGAGAAAAACGGCTTCTCGACCGTCGCCATCACCGAGGACGCAACGCCCAACGGCAAGCTCCTCGGCATCGTGACGAGCCGCGACTACCGCGTGAGCCGCATGAGCACTGATTTGAAGGTGCGCGAGTTTATGACTCCGCGCGAAAAGCTCGTCACCGCTCCTGCGTCGACCACGCTCAAGGAGGCTAACGACATCATCTGGGAGCACAAGCTCAACGCGCTGCCCATCGTGGATGAAAACGACCACCTGCTCTACTTCGTCTTCCGCAAGGACTACGCCGAGCACAAGGAGCACCCCCTTGCGCTTCAGGATGACAAGAAGCGCTACCTCGTCGGCGCGGGCATTAACTCCCGCGACTATGCCGAGCGCATCCCCGCGCTCGTGGAGGCCGGCGCGGATGTGCTGTGCATCGACTCGTCGGAGGGCTACTCCGTCTGGCAGAAGAAGGTCATCGACTACGTGCGCGCGAACTACGGCAATACCATCAAAATCGGCGCGGGCAATGTCGTCGACCGCGACGGCTTCCGCTTCCTCGCCGAGAGCGGCGCGGACTTTGTCAAAGTCGGCATCGGAGGCGGCTCCATCTGCATCACGCGCGAAACGAAGGGTATCGGCCGCGGCCAGGCCACCGCGCTGATCGACGTCTGCCGCGCCCGTGACGAGTACTACGAGGAGACCGGTGTCTACGTGCCCGTGTGCTCTGACGGCGGTATCGTCTACGACTACCACATGACGCTCGCCCTTGCCATGGGTGCCGACTTTATGATGCTGGGCCGCTATTTCGCCCGCTTTGACGAGAGCCCGACCGAGCGCGTCAACGTCAACGGCCAGTACATGAAGGAGTACTGGGGCGAGGGTTCTGCGCGTGCCCGCAACTGGCAGCGTTACGACCTGGGCGGCGCCGCAAAGCTCAGCTTCGTCGAGGGCGTCGACTCCTACGTTCCTTACGCCGGCTCCCTCAAGGATGGTGTGGGCGGCACGCTCTACAAGGTCAAGTCCACGATGTGCAACTGCGGTGCCCTCTCGATCCCCGAGCTCCAGGAAAAGGCACGCCTGACCCTGGTAAGCTCGACCTCGATCGTCGAAGGCGGCGCCCACGACGTAGTCGTGAAAGATTCCCAGCAGAGCGTTTCCTATCGATAAGGTAAGAGCTGCATATCAAAGGTTGATTCTCATCCACGTTATTTAGATAAAGCGAGATGCCCGCAAGTCGCAGGCATCTCGCTTGTTGTATTTGCTATCATCAGTCAAGTTAACCTTAGGGTCGGTCGGCTTAGCTTTGTTCGCTACAAGTTCCGCACGCAAAGAAGAGCACTAAATGTGCTCTTCGTCTTGCGCAGGACTGTCCGCAGTAGCGAATAAAGCCAAGCCGACCGACCCCAGCTAAGATTAAAGGAGCTGATATGTGCGATTGCACAGATCATAAGGACGAGATCCCTGCCTACGACGCGCAGGCCATTGAGTCCAAGTGGATGAAGGCCTGGGAGGACTCCAGCCTCTTTGCCGTCGACACCGACGACAGTAAGCCCAAGAAGTATGTGCTCGAGATGTTCCCGTATCCGTCGGGCGACCTGCACATGGGCCACGCGCGCAACTACACTATCGGCGATGCCATGGCCCGTCAGGCCCGCATGCGCGGCTACGACGTGCTGCATCCCATCGGCTTTGACGCCTTTGGCCTGCCTGCCGAGAATGCCGCCATCAAGCACAACACGCAGGCTGCCGCCTGGACGTATAAGAACATGGACCAGGCGCTCGCCACGATGAAGCGCATGGGCTTCTCCTACGATCTGGATCGCATGGTCAAGACCTGCAGCCCCGACTACTACCGCTGGGGTCAGTGGATCTTTGAGAAGATGTGGGAAAAGGGCCTGGTCTATCGCAAGAAGAACCCGGTTAACTGGTGCCCCACCTGCAAGACCGTTCTGGCCAACGAGCAGGTTACCGAGGGTAAGTGCTGGCGCTGCGGCACCGAGCCCGAGAAGCGCGACCTTGAGCAGTGGTACTACAAGATTACCGAGTACTCTCAGGAGCTGCTCGACGACCTGGAGAAGCTCCCCGGCTGGCCCGAGCGCGTCAAGCAGATGCAGGCCAACTGGATCGGTCGCTCCGAGGGTGCCGAGGTCGACTTTACCCTGTGCGACCAAGATGGCGAGCCCATCGAGGGCGACGAGGGCAAGATCACCGTCTTCACCACGCGTGCCGATACCCTTTTTGGCGTCTCCTTCTTTGTCCTGGCTCCCGAGTACGCCGGCCTGCACGAGCTCGTCGAGGGCACGGAGTACGAGGAGGCCGTCACCAAGATCGTCGAGGACTCCAAGCATATTTCTGCCGTCGAGCGTGCCCAGGGCACCCTCGAGAAGCACGGTGCCTTCACGGGCCGCTATGTGGTAAACCCCGTCAACGGCGAGAAGGTCCCCGTGTGGGTTGCCGATTATGTCGTTGCCGACTACGGTACCGGTGCCGTCATGGCCGTTCCCTGTGGCGACCAGCGCGACTTTGAGTTCGCCCGCAAGTATGACCTGCCGATCGTGCCGATTATCCTGGACGATGACGACCGCGCGGCTGTCGAGGCCAGCGGCGAGACCATCGATACCTTCCATGCCGAGACCGTCGACTGGGATTGCGCCCACGCTGCCGAGGGCACGCTCGTCCAGTCCGGCAAGTACACCGGCATGCGCGGCGGTAAGCACTCCGAGGGCGAGGCTGCGATCGTGGCCGACCTCGAGGCCATGGGCTGCGGTCGTCGTAAGGTCGAGTTCCGTCTGCGCGACTGGCTCATTTCCCGTCAGCGCTATTGGGGCAACCCCATCCCGGCTATCCACTGCGAGCATTGCGGCATCGTGCCCGTGCCAGAGGATCAGCTGCCGGTGACGCTGCCCGAGAACCTGGACCTGGGCGCCGGCGAAACCCTCGCCGAGTGCAAGGAGTTCTACGAGACCACCTGCCCGGTCTGCGGCCGCCCGGCCAAGCGCGAGACCGATACCATGGACACCTTCACCTGCTCCAGCTGGTATTACCTGCGCTATACCGACCCGCACAACACCGAGCTGCCCTTCTCCCGCGAGGCTGCCGACCGTTGGATGCCCGTCGATAACTACATCGGCGGCATCGAGCACGCCATTCTGCACCTGCTCTACAGTCGCTTCTTTACCAAGGCGCTGCGCGATCTTGGTCTGCTGAGCGTAGACGAGCCCTTTACCAACCTGCTGTGCCAGGGCATGGTCAAGGACGAGAACGGCGACACCATGTCCAAGTCCAAGGGCAATGTCGTTCCCCCGAGCTCGGTCATCGAGCCCTACGGCGCCGACACCATGCGTTTGGCGATCCTGTTTATCGCCCCGCCCGAGAAGGACTTTGACTGGGACCCCAAGGCCGTCGAGGGTGCCAACCGCTTTATCAAGCGCGCCTGGCGTATCGTTTGGCAGCTCGTCCAATCCGGCGACGCCAACGTGGCCTTCGACAAGTCTGCGCTCGACGAGGTTGCGATGAAGCTCTATCGCGAGCGTCACCGCACCATCGCCAAGTGCACCGAGGACTTCGATCGCGGCCAGTTTAACACCGCCATCTCGGCCGTCATGGAGCTCGTCAATGCTGCGAGCGCCTATCTCAACGCCACTGAGGGTACCGCCCGCGACAAGGCGCTGTGCTACGGCGTGGCCAAGGATATCGTGAGCGTCCTTGCCCCCATCTGCCCGTTCTGGGCCGACGAGCTGTGGCACGAGGCACTCGGCTGCGAGGGCAACGCCTACACCGCCGCCTGGCCCGAGTTCGACCTGGCCGAGTCCATTGAGGACACGGTGCAGATCGTGGTCCAGGTGCTCGGCAAGGTCCGCGGCCGCGTTGACGTGGCCCGCGATGCCTCCAATGAGGATATGCAGGCTGCCGCCGAGGCCGCCGTCGCCAAGTGGCTCGAGGGCAAGACGGTCGTCAAGGCCATCTGCGTGCCCGGCAAGCTGGTCAACCTGGTGGTCAAGTAAGCGCTGCGCGCTTAGCTGACGCATAAAAGACGAGGGGCGATCCGGTTGGGTAGTCCCTCGTTTTGCATGTACCTGCCCTGATGTCTGCGTTCAATTGTCCTATTCTTGTGGAGAAGCTGTGCGCACGCTGACCTGCAGATTCGTACTGTGGTTGCACGTTTCCGCAGCTATTGGTATAGTTTGCTTGCAAATGAAGTTGTAATTGAAAGAAGTGGGGTTTCGGCCCCGCTTCTTTTTTGTATGGATGGAGGTGCCGCAATGGTCAAGACCAAGACCGAGCAGGCGATCATCGACGCGCTCGAGGCCGTCGCTCCCCAGCACGATGTCGACATCGTCGACGTCGAGCTCGTGGGTGCCACCAAGGCCCCCTGCGTGCGCGTACGTATCGAGGGTGCCGAGGGCCAGAGCCTGTCGCTCAACGACGTCACGGCCAACACCAAGTGGGTCGGCGATGTGATTGAGGAGCTCGACCCCATCTCTTCGAGCTATACGCTCGAGGTGTCGAGCCCGGGTATGGCGCGCCCGCTGCGCCGCCCGAGTGACTTTGCCCGCTTTGTGGGCGAGAACTGCGAGCTCACCTCCACCGCCACCGAGGGTCGTCGCAAGTACGCCGGCAAGATTGCCGCCGCCACCGAGACGAACGTGACCCTCGAGCTCGAGGACGGCGAGTCCGTTACCCTCGATTTTTCTGATGTTAAAAAGTGCAAGTTGAAGCCCACCTACGACTTCAAGCCCGCGAAGGAAGGAAAGTAAGATGGCAGCATCCGACATGATGTCCGCCCTGATGGAGCTTTGCCAGGAGAAGCACATCGACCAGCTCTACCTGATCGACCGCCTGGAGCAGTCGCTCGCCAAGAGCTATGCCGAGATCCTGCATCTTGAGTGGGGCGCCAAGGTGACCATCGACCGCACCACTGGCAAGATCTACGTCTACCGCCTGGAGCCGATCGACGATTCCATGGACGAGGAGGGCAACTTCACCGAGTTCGAGGAGATCGACGTCACTCCCAAGAACACGAGCCGCATCGCTGCCCAGCACGCTAAGGCCGAGATCAACGCCATCGTGCGCAACTCCGCCCGCGAGCAGATCTACGAGGAGTTCTCCGGCCGTATCGGTGATCTCATCAGCGGTACCGTGCTGCAGTCCACGCCCGACTTTACGATTGTCAAGATTCGCGAGGGCGTCGAGGCCGAGCTGCCGCACTTCGACCAGCGCCGTTACGAGAACGAGCGCAACGAGCGTCCGATGGGCGAGCGCTACCTGCACAACCAGCACATCAAGGCCGTGATCATCGACGTTCGCGACCCCAACTCCAACCTGCAGCCGGTTCGTGGCGAGCACAGCCGTCCGCCGATTGTCATCTCCCGTACCCACCCCGAGCTCATGCGTCGTCTGTTTGAGCAGGAGGTGCCCGAGATCTATGAGGGCACCGTCCAGATCAAGTCGATCGCCCGCGAGCCCGGCCAGCGTTCCAAGGTCGCCGTTCACTCGCTCGACGACCGTCTGGATCCCGTGGGCGCCTGCGTCGGCCCCAAGGGCAGCCGTGTTCGCGCTGTCGTGGGCGAGCTCCGCGGCGAGCGCGTCGACGTCATCCTGTGGGATGCCGATCCTGCCGTCTACGTCGCCAACGCCCTGTCGCCCGCTAAGGTCACCCGCGTCCTCATCGACGAGGAGAAGGCCTACGCCGGAGTCATCGTGCCCGACGACCAGCTGTCCCTCGCCATCGGCAAGGAGGGCCAGAACGCCCGCCTCGCCGCGCGTCTGACCGGCTGGCACATCGACATCAAGTCCGAGACGCTTGCCGCCGACATCCTCAAGAACGTTCCCGTTCACGAGGAGCCCGCCGCCGACCTGATCGGTGACGAGGAGGACGAGGACGTCCGCCGCTGCGAGTACGTGTCCGAGGACGGCATCCAGTGCCGCAACCAGGCTCGTCCCGGCTCCCGTTTCTGCGGTATCCACGACACCGATGCCTTCGATGATGCGGAGGACCTGATCTAGCGCGCGGTCGCGCCGGGCGGGTCCCGGCGCGTCTCCCACGCTCGTTCAGTCTCTAGGCACCCAAGGTGCCAGAAAGGGTAGGTGAAGTCATATGGCAAAAGTCCGTGTGTCCACCCTGGCCAAAGAGTTCGGCATGACCTCCAAGGAACTGATGGGTCATCTCGCCGAAATGAAGATTCCCGCTAAGTCCGCTTCCTCCACCTTGGAGGACGCTTATGTCGCTATGGTCCGCAAGCAGCTCGCCTCGGTGATCGAGGCCCGCGCCCAGGAAGTCGAGGCCGCCAAGCAGGCCGAGGAGCAGGCGGCTGCCGCCGAGGAGGCCGCACGCGCCGCCGAGGCCGAGCGCGAGCGCATCGCCGCCGAGAAGGCACGTGAGGAGGAGCGCCGCCAGTTTGCCGCAGCCCAGGCTGCCGAGGAGGCTGCCCGCGCCGAGGCCGAGGCCAAGAAGAAGGCCGAGCAGGAGCGCCTTGCCCGCGAGAAGGAGGAGGCTGCCCGCGAGGCTCAGCGCCGCGCCGTCCCCGCTTCCGACTCCGGTTCGCGCTTCCGTTCGCTGCTCGACCAGATCGCCGCACAGGAGACCGTGCTCAAGGAGAAGAAGGACGCCGAGGACAAGGCCAAGGCCGAGCGCGCCGCAGAGCGCGGTAACCGTCGTGGCGGCAACAACGACCGCCGCGGTGGCCGTCGTAACGATCGCAACGCTTCCGACAACAACTCCGAGCGCAACGCCTCCGAGAGCCGTCCGCACAGCCATCGCACCAACGCCAGCAACAACGTCGCTGCCGGCATGGACTTCCCCAACCCCGACAAGCAGGGCAAGGGCAAGAAGCGCAAGGGCGGTCACAACAACGAAGAGGACCACTACAGCCGCATGGCTCGCGAGGCCGAGGAGTACAGCCGCGAGAAGGTGCTCGAGGAGGCTCGTGCTGCCGTCGAGGAGGCCTCTCGCGAGTCCACCGGTCGCCGCAAGAAGCGCAAGGAGAAGCGCGAGCGCGAGGCTGCCAAGGCTCAGGAGGAGCGCAAGATAGAGGAGGCGCTGGCTCAGGGCGTGAACCCCGAGGACCTCGACGCCATCAAGGTCTCCCAGGGCGTTACCGTCCAGGAGCTTGCCGAGGCGCTTGACGTTCCGGCCAACGACATCATCAAGCGCCTGTTCCTGCTGGGTACGCCGCTCACGATGACGCAGTCCATGTCCGACGACCTTGTCGAGCTCGTTGCCGACGACTTGGGCCGCCAGATCAAGATCATCACCCCCGAGGAGGAGAACACCTTCTCGTTCTACGACGATCCCGCCGACCTTAAGCCGCGCGCACCGGTCGTCACCGTCATGGGCCACGTCGACCACGGCAAGACTTCGCTGCTCGACGCCATCCGTCACACCGGCGTTGCTGCCGGCGAGGCGGGCGGCATTACGCAGGCCATCGGCGCTTCGCAGGTCATGATCAACGACCGCAAGATCACCTTCATCGATACCCCGGGTCACGCCACCTTTACGGCTATGCGTGCCCGTGGCGCCAAGGTGACCGACATCGTCATTCTGATCGTGGCTGCCGACGACGGCGTCATGCCCCAGACGGTCGAGTCGATCAACCACGCCAAGGCTGCCGGCGTTCCCATCGTCGTTGCCGTCAACAAGATCGATAAGCCCGGCGCCAACCCCGACCGCGTGCGTCAGGAGCTCACCGAGTACGGCGTCATCCCCGAGGAGTGGGGCGGACAGAACATGTTCGTCAACATCTCTGCCAAGCAGAAGATCGGTATCGACGACCTTCTGGAGACCGTGCTGCTCCAGGCCGACGTGCTCGAGCTCAAGGCCAACCCAGACACCTTTGCCTCCGGCAACGTCCTCGAGGCCAAGCTCGACAAGGGCCGCGGCTCGGTCGCTACCGTGCTCGTGACCCGCGGTACCCTGCACGTGGGCGATACGCTGGTCGCCGGCCTTACCTACGGCCGCGTCCGCGCCATGCTCGACCCCAAGGGTCGCGCCGTCACCGAGGCCGGTCCCTCCGACGCCGTCGAGATTTTGGGCCTGCAGTCCGTGCCCAACGCCGGTGACGAGTTCCGCGTGTTCGAGGACGAGCGCGAGGCTCGTGCCCTGGCCGACGAGCGTTCGCTCAAGGCCCGTATCGAGGAGCAGAGCCGCGTCAAGCACGTCACGCTCGAGAACCTCTTCGAGACTATTGCCGACGCCGAGGTCAAGGAGCTCAACCTGATCATCAAGGCAGACGTCCAGGGTTCCATCGAGGCCCTTCAGGACTCGCTCGACAAGATGGATCAGTCCGAGGTTCGCATCAACACGATCCACTCCGCTGTCGGCGCCATCAACGAGACCGACGTCGTCCTGGCCGACGCCTCCAACGCCATCATCATCGGCTTTGGCGTCCGTCCCGACGGTAAGGCCCGCTCCGCTGCCGAGCGCGAGGGCGTCGAGATCCGTTGCTACGACGTTATCTACAAGTGCCTCGAGGAGCTCGACGCCGCCCGTATCGGCATGCTCAAGCCCACCGAGGTCGAGGTCGCCACGGGTACCGCGACCGTCCTGGACACCTTCAAGGTGCCCAAAGTCGGTATCGCCGCCGGTGTCCGCGTCGAGGAGGGCGAGATCGCCGCGACCGATTCCGTGCGTCTGGTGCGCGACGGTATCGTGGTCTTCAACGGCAAGATCGCCTCGATGCGCCACTACAAGGACGAGGCCAAGAGCCTCAAGAGCGGTTCCGAGGGCGGCATTGGCCTGGAGAACTTCCAGGACATCAAGCCCGGCGACCAGATCGAGGGTTACCGCATCGACCAGGTTGCCCGTACCGAGTAGGGGGTAGCGCTATGAAGCAAACGCAGGCAACCCGCCGTCTGGGCGAGCAGCTTCGCGAGAAGCTCGGTTATATCCTGCTCTTTGAGGTTTCCGATCCGCGTCTCGACCTCGTTACTTTGACTGCGGTCGAGGTCGCGGTGGACCGTTCGTTCGCGCGCGTGTACGTGTCGTGCGATGCGAGCCGATACGACGAGGTCATGGAGGCGCTCGCAAGCGCTAAGGGCCGTATTCGCAGCCTGTTGGCTCGCTCACTCGATTGGCGTGTTACGCCCGAGCTCGATTTTCGCATCGATCGCTCGACCGATGAGGCCGAGCGCATCACGCGTGCGCTGGAAAACGTTCCCGCCACGCTTGCGATCGAAAAGGACGAGGACGGCTATCCGATAGCGGATGCCGCCCAGGAGGCAGCTTTAGATGACTAATTCCGCCGACCTCGCCTCGTGCGAGTCTGCAGATATTCAGCGACGCATCCTCGAGCTCATCGAGGGTGCGTCCCCCATTGCGATTTCGGGACATACTTCTCCCGATGGCGATGCCTTGGGCTCCGTATTGGGTCTGGGCCTTTCGCTCATGAAGTTTTTCCCCAACAAGGACATTGCGCTTCTGCTGGCAGACGATGACCCGGTTCCGCGCATTTACCGCTTTATGGAAGGCTCCGACCGTCTGGTGCCGGCATCTGCGTACGCCGGCAATCCTGACCTGTTCATCTCGGTGGACGTACCGGTCGTCGAGCGCCTCAATAATTCCGCCGAGGTGCTTCGTCGCTCCAAGCATGTGGTGTGCTTCGATCATCATCCGGCGCGCGAGGAGTTTGCCGAGCTGAGTCTGAGGCGCGTCGATGCCGCGGCCTGCGCCATGATCATCGACCGTTTCTTGGACAATTGCGGCATTGTCGCACGTGATGGCGTTGCGACCTGCCTGCTATGTGGCTTGGTTACCGATACCGGCCGTTTTCAGTACCAAAACGCCGATGCCGCTGCGTTCCATGCGGCTTCACGACTGGTTGCCCACGGTGCCGATCCGGCGCGAGTGGCACTCGAGGTATATCAGAGCATGCGCGTTGAGTTTTTGCACCTCAAGTCCATCGTTATGGGCCGCATCAAGACAGTGGCCCACGGGCGCGTCGCGTATAGCTACGCGTACCAGAGTGACCTTGAGGCTTGCGGTGTCACCTCGGATGAGTGCGACGGCCTGGTTGACGTGGTGCGCTCAGTGATGGGCGTCGAGGTCTGCCTGTTCCTGAAGGGTATCGAGGGCGATACCAAGGTGCGCGGCAACCTGCGCTCCAAGGGCGACCTCAACGTTTCCGAGATCGCTGCTGCCTTTGGCGGAGGCGGACATCCCGCTGCCGCCGGTTTCTCCAACAACGGAACGATTCTCGAGACGCTCACCGTGGCACTTCCCATGCTGGCCGAGCTGGTGGGGGAGGATCCCGCTTCGGTGACCGTCGAGCTTTAACTTTTTGGATGGTACATGGCTCGTCGTACGCCTTCTCAACTGAATATGCTGCTCGCCGTCGATAAGCCGGTGGGCTGCACGTCCCACGATGTGGTCTCGCAATGCCGACGCGCCCTCCATGAGCGGCGCGTCGGCCATGCCGGCACGCTCGACCCCATGGCATCGGGTGTCATGGTGGTGGGCGTGGGCCAGGCCACCCGTCTGCTGGGTATGCTCACGCTCGATATCAAAAGCTACGTCGCCGACATCTCGTTTGGTGCCGAGACCAATACCGATGATGCGGAGGGCGAGGCGGTCCGCACGGTGGCTGTTGCCGACGAGCTCCGCGATCCTGCCTATGCGCGTGAGCGCTTGGCCGCCATGCTGGGTCCGCAGATGCAGGTGCCGCCGGCGTTTTCGGCTATCTCGGTCAATGGCGTTCGCGCCTACAAGTCTGCTCGCGAGGGCAATGCGGTGGACCTACCTCCGCGCCCCGTCGAGGTCTATGCCGCCGACCTGATCGCCGTGGGCGGCGAGGGTGATACGTGTGTGTGGACCGTGGCGTTCTCGGTGAGCAAGGGCACCTATATACGTGCGCTCGCTCGCGACCTGGGCCGCGCCTGCGAGAGCGCCGCGCACATTTCCGCGCTGCGCCGCACGGCCTCCGGTGTTGTTTCCATTGGCGCCTGTCATGCGGTCGAGGAGCTTTCTCCCGAGTCCGCCGCTGGCTTTGCCCTGGATCCCATTGCGGCCTTGGGCGCCACGCGTGTTGACTTGCCGGGCAATCTTGCCGACGACCTGCTCTGCGGCCGACGTATTCCCGTTGAGCGTGCGCTTGCCGATTTCGATGCCTCGAAGGCGCCGTTTGCGCTGGTGCTCGATGGGGGACTCAAGGCGCTCGCCCGCATTGAGAGTGGCTGCTTTGTTATGGAGCACGTGTTTCCGCAGGCAATCGGCGGTGTTCGATGATGTTGTCCGCTCGCGAGCTCGCGCGCGTCTTTTTCGCGGGCGAGTCGGATGAGGCTCGCATCGTTACTGCCGATACGTTTTATGAGTGTGAGCACTTGGGTTCCGCATCGATCGCCATTGGCGTGTTCGACGGCGTTCACCGTGGACACCAGGAACTCATCGAAGCGCTTGTCCGTGATGCCCGTGCCCATGGCTGTAAGGCGGTTGTGGTTACCTTCGATCCCGACCCGGACGTCGTGGTGAGCCCTTCGCCCGCTCAAAAATTGATGACGACGGCCGACCGTCTGCATGCCCTGGCTCAAACCGGGGTCGATGCGGTGGTGGCCGTTCCCTTTACGCCTGAGGTTGCGGCGCTTGACCATGTTGATTTTCTCTCGCTGGTGTCGCGTCTGGTCGACATTCGATCGATTCGCGTTGGCAGTGACTTTAGGCTGGGTCGTGGCGGTGCTTCTGGTGTTGCCGAGATGCGCGCCTGGGGTTCCGAGTACGGCGTTGACGTGTATGGTCACGATCTGCTTTGCGAGGGCGGTGAGGCCATTTGCGCCACTCGCATTCGTCATGAGCTGGGACAGGGCCATGTGGAGCTTGCTGCTGAGTTGCTCGGCCGCCCGTATATGGTGCGTGGCGGTGTTATTCGCGGCCGTCACGAGGGCTCTGGCATGGGCTTTCCCACGGCAAACCTGCAGGTTCCCGACGGTATTCAGGTGCCTGCCGATGGCGTGTATGAGGGTCTGGTGCTGGTCGATGACACCGCGTGGCCCGCTGCCGTGAACGTCGGACTGCCGCCGACGTATGCCGACGATGTCGCTTCGGCGCATCTCGAGGCTAATTTAATTGGTTATACGGGCGACCTGTACGGCTCTTTTGTTTCGCTGGCGTTTACGCGTTGGCTGCGTCCCTCGCGCGTGTTCGATTCGCTGGATGAGTTGATCGCGACCGTCGAGGGTAATATCGAGGACATTCGTCACAACTTGGGCAAGCAGGGGGTGAGCATCCGTGATTAGCGATGAAGAAAAAGACCAGGTACGCGCTGCGTCTGACCTGGTTGCCATCGTGCAGGAAACGGTCGAGCTCAAGCCCCGCGGCCATGAGTTTTGGGGATGCTGCCCCTTCCATGGCGAAAAGACGCCGTCCTTCCACATTATCCCCGCCACGCAGGTGTGGCATTGCTTTGGCTGCGGCGAGGGTGGCGACGTTTTCACGTATATCATGAAGCGCGAGAACCTGAGCTTTCCCGAGTCAATCCGTTACTTGGCCGATCGCGCGGGTATTGAGCTGCATGACACCGGAGATCGCCGCAAGCGCGGCACCAAGCGTGCCCGCATCTACGATCTGTGCGCCGAGACCGCCCAGTTCTACCACACCATGCTCATGCGTGGTAAGGACGGCCGTCCGCGCGAGTACTTTGCCAGCCGCGGCATGGGCGGCGACGTCTGCCGCCGCTACTGCCTGGGCTTTGCACCGGGCCGTAACGCGCTGGTGTCGCACCTGTCCCAGGCGGGTTTTACCCCACAGGAGATGATCGACGCCAACGTTGCCGTGAGCCGCGGGCGCGGGCAGCTTGCCGACCGCTTTTACGACCGCGTGATGTTCCCCATCTTTGACGAGCAGGGTCACAACATTGCCTTTGGCGGTCGCATTATGGGCGACGGTCAGCCTAAGTATCTCAACACCGCCGAGACGAGCGTGTTCCATAAAAAGCGAAACCTCTACGGTTTTAATTGGGCCAAGGAGTTTATCGTCGCGCAGGATACCGCCATCGTGGTGGAGGGCTATACCGATTGCATCGCCTGCTGGGAGGCGGGGATTAAAAACGTTGTCGCCACGCTGGGCACCGCGCTCACGGAGCATCATGTCAAGACGCTCACCCGCTTTGCCAAGCGCATCGTGTACATGTTCGATGGTGACGCCGCCGGCCAAAAGGCCGCTCGCCGTGCGATTCAGTTTATCGAGCAGGATTCTATGGACCTGCGCTGCGTGGTGCTGCCCGACGGCAACGACCCTATGGAGTTTATTTCGGCGCACGGCGGCCAGGAGCTGCAGGCGCGCATCGACGCGGCCGAGCCGCTTATGGACTTTGTGTACCGTTCGCTGCAGGAGTCGAGCGATATTAGCACGCCGGGCGGTCGCGCCAAGGCGCTGGAAGATGCGCTGACGCTTATCTATCCGCTGCGCGATAGCTATATGATCGACACGTACTTTATCCAGATTGCCGACCTGCTTGGTTTGGACCTGGAGACCGTGCGCGCGAGCTCGGGCCGTGTGTTTCGCGATGTCGCCAAGCGCGAGGATGCTGAACGACGTCGTGAGCAGAACTATGAGCGCCAGCGGGCACAGGCTGAGCGGTCCGGTAGCGCGGGCGGTCGGGCGTCGGGTTCTCGCGATGCCGGTCGCGGCGCTTGGGCATCGGGCGCGACGCCGGCAGTAGCGACGCCGGTCGAAGAAGAGCCGTACGACTACGTCCCGCTCGATGCCTACGGTGCCGCGCCCGTGGAGGCCCCCGACGATCTTCCGCCGATCGATGTGCCTGATGGTATGGGCGCTGTGCCTGTGGCTGACGGTTCGGGCGCACCGGCTGCGGCGGCGCCGATGGTTCTTACCGATCTTGAACGCAAGTCCTTGGCAGGGGAGCGCGAGCTGTTGACGATGCTCACGAGCTACCCCGACCTGTTCCGCACGTATGCCGACCGCATCTGCTCCATCGAGTGGGTTGACCCGCGTCACGAGTCCATTGCATGGGCCGTTCTGGCAACGCCGCCGGGAACCGATCCTGCAGCCTGCATGGATGCGGCGCGCTCAGTGTGTCCCGATGCGGCAACGCTTGTGAGTGCCGGGCGCATCTCCGCGACGAGCAAGCACCCCACCGAGACGAACATCGTGTTTATGCTTGATACGCTTGAGCTCTACACCATCAAGCGTCGCATGCGTGCCGCACAGGCCAAGCTGCGCCAGGACCGTTCACTCGATGATGAGGCCCGTCGCGCGCTGACCGTGCAGGCCGCGCAGGATTCGCAACGTCAACGCGAACTGCAAAAGTCGATCGGCGGCGTGGCGGACCCGTTCCGTTTGATCGGCCTGGAGGCTGCGGGCACCGAACAAGCCTAGATGTTGTGGTCAACCAGCGTATTCTCGCCTATATCCAGTCTTCTTTTTGGGTATAGACGTCAATGTGTGTGCTAAAGTATTGAGTCCTGTGGACTATGAAGGGAGAATCTGTGCCAAAAAAGACTGAGAGCACGGGTACTGGGCTGGAATCCTACGTTGCAAAGCTCATGGGCAACGGCTCAAACAGGACTTCGGTAACCGAGGACGAGATTCAGGTCGCCCTGAAGGATATCGATGTTTCTGACGAGCAGCTCACCGCGGTGTATTCCGCGCTGCGCAACAGCGGCATCCAGATTATCTCCGCGAGCGGTAACGACGACGCCCCCATGGACGTCGACGATGACGATAACGATACCGATACCGACGATTTCGATGACGACGACGAGCACGATTCCGGCTCGCTCGACGATCACGAGCTCAAGATGGCCCGTCAGGCCGATGCCGAGATGGGTTCTTCCAAGAGCAAGAAGAAGCGCACCGTGCGCACGTCCCGTTCACGCTCCCGCGTGCGTGGCATCGATGCCTCCACGGTGATGCTGACCGGCGATCCGGTTCGTATGTACCTCAAAGAGATCGGCAAGGTCGACCTGCTGACCGCCTCCGAAGAGGTCGATCTGGCCATGAAGATCGAGGCCGGTCTTGAGGCCACCGAGAAGCTCGAGGCCGCCGATGCCGGTGAGCTCGAGCTCACGCGTGCCGAGATGCGTCGTCTTACGCGCATTGAGAACGTCGGCCTCGAAGCTAAGCAGGCACTCATCAGCGCAAACCTGCGTCTGGTCGTCTCCATCGCCAAACGCTATGTCGGCCGCGGCATGCTGTTCCTTGACCTGATCCAGGAGGGCAACCTCGGTCTGATCCGCGCCGTTGAGAAGTTCGACTACCAGAAGGGCTTTAAGTTCTCCACGTACGCCACGTGGTGGATCCGTCAGGCCATTACGCGCGCCATTGCCGATCAGGCCCGTACCATCCGTATTCCCGTGCATATGGTCGAGACCATCAACAAGCTCGTCCGCGTGCAGCGCCAGCTCCTTCAGGACCTGGGTCGCGACCCGACCCCTGAGGAGATCGGTGCCGAGATGGACATGAGCGCCGACCGCGTCCGCGAGATCCAGAAGATTTCGCAGGAGCCCGTGTCGCTCGAGACCCCCATCGGCGAGGAAGAGGATTCCCAGCTGGGCGACTTCATCGAGGACTCCCAGGCTATCGTTCCGCCCGATGCCGCCAGCTTCTCCATGCTGCAGGAGCAGCTCACCCAGGTGCTCGACTCGCTTGCCGATCGTGAGCGCAAGGTTATCGAGCTGCGCTTTGGCCTTGTCGACGGGCATCCCCGCACGCTCGAGGAAGTCGGCCGCGAGTTTGGCGTCACGCGCGAGCGTATCCGCCAGATCGAGTCCAAGACCTTGGCCAAGCTCCGCCACCCGAGCCGCAGCAGCAAGCTCAAAGACTATATCGAAAGCTAGTCAAGCAAGAAGCGCCCTCAAGCACATCCGCTTGGGGGCGCTTTCATGTGGTCATTGGGGACGTCCCCAATGACTAGGTCGGAAAAAATCTCAAAAAAGTTCTTGCCCTAAGCTGATTCGTCCGTATAATAAACTTCGTTGCTTGAGAGCACGCACCTATTCCTCGGTAGCTCAATGGTAGAGCACGCGGCTGTTAACCGCGCTGTTGTAGGTTCGAGTCCTACCCGGGGAGCCAGGTTGTAAAACCCGTCGCTTATGCGGCGGGTTTTTTCATGCCGCGACCACTTGACTCGAACGTTGCCATATCAACATTTCGTGTCGAGGATGTAATCCCGCGACCCACCACCTCAACATGGCGCGGTCGTTGTAGAATATTGCAATGATTGCTCCCACGACATGGTGCCGCGAGCACCAGATAAGGAGATTCTTGTGTCTGAGACCATTAACGGCAGCCTGAGCGTCTCGAACGACGTTATTGCCGATATTGCCGGTTATGCCGCGATGACGTGCTATGGCGTCGTCGGTATGGCTGAGCAGCTCCAAGGCGCCGAGAGCGTGCGCCTGCTTGCCGGTCAGCGCCTCCGCAAGGGCGTGCTTGTCTCCGCCGACGAGAACGGCCTTACGGTCGATCTTCACGTCGTGCTCGAGAACGGCGTCAACATGAAGTCCGTCTGCCACAATCTTTCGAGCTCCGTTGCCTTCACCCTGCAGGAGATCGCCCAGATCGATCCCGCCAGCCTTAAGATCGGCATTCACATCGACGCGCTCAAGAGCCGTCTGAACTAGCATCCGAAAACGGAGATTCAAATACCCATGATTGCAAAGACCATTCGCACCTGTTTTCCGATCGCTGCGGCTGTTGTTTCCGACAAGGCCGAGGAGATCAACAAGCTCAATGTCTTCCCCGTACCCGACGGCGACACCGGTACCAACATGTCGCTCACGCTCGCCTCGGTGACCAAGGAGCTTTCCGCCCTTCCCGCCGATGCTGATATGGAGGCCATCGCCGGCGCCATCACCCACGGCTCCCTGATGGGTGCCCGCGGCAACTCCGGCGTCATCACCTCTCAGATCCTGCGCGGCGTGGCCGAGGGTCTCGTCTCTGCTGATGAGCCCATCACGTCCGCCAACATCGCCTATGCGTTCCGCCGCGCCGTCAAGGTCGCCTTCCAGGCCGTCCGTAAGCCCATCGAGGGCACGATTCTCACGGTGCTGCGCGATGTCTCGACCAAGGCCGACGAGTGCGAAAAGAAGAAGTTCTCGGCCGAGGACGCGCTCGATGCCATCGTCGTCGAGGCCTACCAGTCCGTCGCTCGCACGCCCGACCTGCTGCCCGTTCTGAAGGAGAACGGCGTGGTCGACTCCGGCGCCTTTGGCTTTGCTATTTTCCTTGAGAACTTTGTTGCCGCCGCTCTTGGCCGCAGCACCGTGGTCGAGGATTTCTCCGCCACGTTTGATTCCGCTGGCTCTGCCCGCGACGCGGCCCTCAATCGCGTTGAGATCGAGGCCAACGACGACTGGGAGGGCTCGGAGTTCCGCTACTGCAACGAGTTCCTCTTTAAGGCTGACGCTCCCTTTGACGAGGATGAGTGCCTTAAGTTCCTGGGTTCCATGGGCGACTGTGAGCTACTCGTGGGCGCCTACCCCGATTACAAGATCCACGTGCACTCCAACACCCCCAACCTGGTGCTCGAGCACATGCTGCAGCTTGGTCAGATCTACGAGGTCTTTATCCACAACATGGAGATGGAGGCCCACGACCGTACCGCCAAGATTCATGAGGACCAGGAAAAGGCCGCCGAGCCCGCCAAGGCGCTGGGCTTTGTCGCCGTTGCCGCTGGGTCCGGCGAGGCAGACATCCTCAAGTCCCTCGGCGTCGACGTGATCGTGTCGGGTGGTCAGACCATGAACCCCTCGACTGCAGACCTGCTGGGCGCTGTTGACCAGGTCAACGCGACCTCGGTCATCATTCTGCCCAACAACGGCAACATCCGCATGGCCGCTGAGGCTGCTGTCTCAGCCTGCACCGACAAGAAGGTCGCCGTCGTTCCCACCAAGACCGTCCCGCAGGCCTTCTCCGCGCTGTTCGCAGTCCTGCCCGATTCCGAGCTCGAGGATGCCGTCGCCGCCATGGTCGACGCCATCAGCGAGGTCCGCGATGGCGAGGTCACCCGCGCCGTGCGCGACTCCAGTGCCTCTGACGGTTCTCCGATTCACTCCGGTGACGTCATGGGTATCATCGCCGGCTCCATCGACGTGGTCGGCTCCGACGTGAAGCAGGTCACGCTCGACTGCATCAACCGCATGCAGGAGGAAGAGGAGGGCGACGCGCTGACGATTCTGGCCGGCGAGGAGCTGTCCGATGAGGCCTTCCAGGAGATCGTCGACGCCATCGAGGAAGCTCAGCCCGACTTGGAGATTGACGCCCATCGTGGCGAGCAGCCGCTCTATCCCGTGATCTTCTCGATCGAGTAGGCATCTGCCCATGTCCGAGCTCTGCTCCGTGCCGCGCGTCTCGGAGCGCTTTGCCCAGAGCAATGCGCTCGACGAGGATATCGCGCGACTCAAATATGTTTCGGGTAAACGTGAGGAGGCCCTTCGCCGTCTGGGAATTAGGACGGTGGGGGACCTCCTTCTCCATATCCCTCATCGATACCTCGACTTTACCCGTTCGTGGTCCATCGAGATGGCGCCCATCGGTACCGTGTGCACCATCATCGCCACGGTCGACCGCATCGTCCAAAAGCAGCCGCGTCCGCGCATGCAGGTGACCGAGGTATCGCTGGTGGACGAGACGGGCGTGTTGCAGGTCGCCTTTTTCCGCCAGCCCTGGATTGCCCAGCAGCTTAAACAGGGCGACCGCCTGGCCGTGATGGGCAAGGTCGAGTTTGCCTACGGTTTTAAGCAGATGGCCTCGCCGCACTTTGAAAAGCTCGATGACGGGCGTGCTGCGGGCACCATCCTGCCGGTCCATTACGTGAGCGATGGCGTGAGCCAGGCGTGGATGCGCCGCATCGTAAGCGGCGCGCTCGAGGTCGTCGGCAATCCGTTCGATCCGATTCCCGCGCCGCTGCGCGCAAAGCGGAAGCTCATGAGCAATGCCCGCGCGTTGCGTTCGATCCACTTTCCATCGAGTATGGCAGAGCGCGATATCGCGCGCGCACGGCTTGCCTACGAGGAGTGCCTCTACCTGCAGCTGGCGCTGCGCCTGCGCAACGTCGGCGGCCTGGTCGATGTGGTTCCCTATGCCCACACCGCGGGCGAGCACCTGGCCGCGCTTAAGCAAGCCCTGCCGTTTTCGCTGAGCGACGAGCAGGAGACCGCGTTCCAAGATATCCTGCGCGATATGTGCGATGGTGGGCGCGTGATGAACCGCCTGCTGCTGGGCGATGTCGGTACCGGTAAGACCGCCGTTGCCGCCTGCGCTCTGGCTGTGGCTGCCGATAGCGGTACGCAGGCCTGCGTTATGGCGCCCACGGGCGTGTTGGCGCGCCAATATGCCGATAAGACCGGCCCTCTGCTCTCGCAGGCGGGCATGTCCTGGGCGCTTCTGACGGGTGCCACGCCGGCCTCAGAGCGCGAGCAGATCCATGCCCAGCTTGAATCGGGCGAGCTCGACGTCCTCTTTGGAACCCACGCGGTGCTTTCGGATAACGTTGCGTTCAATCATCTGTCGCTTGTCGTCATCGACGAGCAGCACCGGTTTGGCGTTGGCCAACGCAACGCCCTACGCACGAAGGGCCCCGGTGCGGACCTGCTCGTTATGACGGCGACACCGATCCCGCGTACGCTGGCGCTTTCGGTCTACGGCGATCTGGACACGAGTATCATCCGCCATCGGCCCGTCCCTGGCGCTGGCGTGACGACACGCGTGCTCACCGAGTCGAGCCGCGACCTCGCCTATGGCGCCATCCGCGAGGCGCATGAAAAGGGTCAGCAGGCCTACGTGATTTGCCCGCTCGTGGAGCCGAGTGACTCGGCCGATGAGCTGGAAGACGTGCCCGGTATTGCTCGCGACGACGAGGGCCGCGTAACCGTCCCCGTGCCACTGCACGATACGGCAACCGAGCTCGACCGCCTGCGTCTGGCGTTGCCGGGTCTTGCCATCGAGCGCCTTCACGGCCGCATGCCGGCGGGGGAGAAGGACCAGGTTATCGATGCCTTCAAGCGTGGCGAGATTGACGTGCTCGTCTCGACTACGGTGGTCGAGGTGGGCGTCGACGTGCCTAACGCCACCGTCATGGTCATCGAGAACGGCGAGCGCTTTGGATTGGCTGCCCTGCACCAGCTGCGCGGCCGCGTGGGCCGTGGCAGTGTGTCGGGCACGTGCCTGGTCATGACGCACTCCAAGGGCAATGGCGGCGCCTCGGCGGCACAAGACCGTCTACAGTCGCTCGAAAAGACCTCGGATGGTTTTACGCTTGCCCAGATGGACCTGCGTCTGCGTCACGAGGGCGAAATCCTGGGGTACCGTCAGCACGGTGGCGTGACCTTGCGCTTTGTGGACCTGGATGCCGATGAGGACCTTATCGAATGGGCCCATTTGGACGCGGTCGAGCTCTTGCGGTATGCTTGCAACCTTGACTCTGTGGCGACGCGTCCCTTGCGCGAGGCGGTCGCCATGCGATATCGACACATTTTTAAGGAGGTCAGCGGAGGATGAGAATCATCGGCGGCGAATGGCGCGGTCGTAAGATCGAGGAGCCCCGTGGTCGCGATGTCACCCGCCCCACGACTGATCGCGTGCGCGAGGCGTGCGCATCTATGGTCATGTCGGCATTCGATTTCGATTTGGACGAGGTTCGTGTGCTGGACGCCTTTGGCGGCTCCGGTGCCTTAGGGTTAGAGATGCTCTCTCGTGGGGCCCGCTCGCTCACGACGTTTGAGATCGATCGCAACGCCGCGCGGCTCATTACCAAGAATATCGAGTCGCTCTGCCGTGACCGTGCGCGTTGGCGCGTGATAGCGGGCGACATGCTGGCGAGTGCCTCGCGCGGTCGTGTGCCGGGCGGCCCCTTTGATCTGGTCCTGCTCGACCCGCCCTATGCTTTTGGTGCCGAGCCGGTCGAGGAGCTGCTGCAGAACCTGGCTCAGCAGGGTCTTCTTGCACCTGGCGCTTATGCCCTGTTTGAGCATGCCGCCGCCGATGCGGGCGCGCATCCGGCAGGCTTTGAGATCGTGCGCGAGAAGCGCTACGGCATTACCTCGGTCGACCTGCTTCGTTGGGTTGGCGATGACGATGGTGAGGAAGATTGCGCCGGCACCGATGCTCACAACAACGATGCCACGACGGTTCAGGAGAACGCCCATGAGTGACACCATCAACCGCGTGATCGTCCCGGGCACCTTCGATCCCATCACGTTTGGCCATATCGACGTCATCCGCCGCGCCCGCCGCATCTTTCCCAGCGTGATCGTCGCTGTTGCCGAGTCGCAGGGTAAAAACGGTGTGGGTACCACGTTTATGCTCGATGAGCGCGTGGCGCTGGCCCGCGAGGCGCTTGGCGATATCGACGGCGTCGACGTCCTGCCCTTTACCGGCCTCTTGGTCGACTTCGCTCGCGAGCAGGGGGCGGGGGCCGTGGTCAAGGGCCTGCGCGCCATGACCGACTTTGAGTACGAGCTGCAGCAGGCAGATCTCAACTATCGCTTGGATAACGAGCTGGAGTCCATCTTTGTCATGAGTGCGCCGCAGTACGGCTATATCTCGAGCTCGGTCGTTCGCCAGATCGCCTCACTCGGCAGCGATGTATCGACGTTTGTCCCGTCCAACGTGGTCGAAGCGCTCAAACATCGCTTTTCGTGACGTTTCTTATTGCCTGGTGGCATGTGGTAAACTAGCACGATGATATGTTACCTATGAAAGGAGACCGGATGCCGGGCGAGAATTTTCCTGGCGATAGGATCGTCAGCTTGGTCGATGAGCTCGAAGGGCTGATCGAGGAAGCCAAGCCGCCTTTCGGCAAGAACGCTCAGTTCAAGGTCATCGACGCCGACGTGTTCTTCAACATCCTCGACGAGATCCGCATGAGCTATCCCGAGGAGTGGCAGAAGTCCCGCCGTATCCTTAAGGAGCGCGAGGAGCTTATGGCTTCCGCCGCCGCCCAGGCCGATTCCATCATCGCCGACGCTCAGCAGCAGGCCCTCACCATTGCCGGTGAGCAGGAGATCGTCCGCCTTGCGCAGCAGCAGGCCGACGACATCCGCGATCGTGCCCAGCAGTACGAGCGCGAGACGCGTTATGCTGCCGAGGACTACGCAGAGCAGGTCTTTACGCACCTGGAGGAGAACCTCAAGAGCCTGACCGGCACCGTTACCCGTTGCCGTCAGCAGCTCAACGAGGGTGCCGCCCAACAGAATGGTCAGTGGTAATGGCTGAGTTCCCGAGCGTTACCGTCGATCTTTCCGAGCAGCTCGAGTTTCCTGGAGATTCGTATCCGCTGACCGGTAAGGTCGATGTCGCCACCTACACGGTGGGCGAGAAGGAGTACCAGCTTCAGGACGGCATCGACTACGACGTTGTCTTTACCAATGCCGGTACCGGTGTCTTGCTCACGGGCATGGTCCGCGCGCACGCCACCGGCGAGTGCGACCGTTGCCTGGAGCCCGCCTCGTTTGATATCGCCGGCGAGATCGAGGAGTTCTACCTCTTTGAGGAGCCCGAGGATCCCGAGGCCTACGAGGACGGCTACGAGCTCCTGGGTGAGGACCGTATCGTCGATCTGGGTGAGCCCATCAATGACGCGGTCGTTATGGATACGCCGTTTGTGGTGCTCTGCAAGCCCGATTGCCGTGGTCTGTGCCCCACATGCGGTTGCAATCTCAACGTCGAGCAATGCGATTGCGCCGCCCAGGCAGAGGCGGAATGGGCCGCTGCCACGGAAAATCCATTTGCAGCATTGAAGAATCTCAAGCTCGATGAGTAAAACTGTGGTAGTATCGCTACTTGCGCGTAATCGCCACACTGGATAGTTCATAAGGAAGGTCACTATGCCCGTACCTAAACAAAAGCAGGGTCGTATCCGCACTCACACCCGTCGTTCCGCCAACATGAAGATCTCGGCTCCGGCTCAGTCCACGTGCCCCCGTTGCGGCGCTGTCAAGCTTCCGCACCACGTGTGCCCCAGCTGCGGTTTCTATAAGGACCGCGAGGTTATCGTTACCGAGTAACGGTATACTCTGGATGCGATGCCGTTCCAAATGGAACCACAATGGCCGGCTCAATGAGTCGGCCATTTTTGTATAAGGAGCATGTATATGAGTAACGTTCGCGTTTGTGTAGACGTTGTGGGTGGAGACGAGAAACCTCAGGTTGTTCTCGATGGTATCGAGGCTGCACTTGCCGCTGACCCCGATATCGAGGTCTTGGCAGCTGGCCCCGCCGAAATCGTCAATCCCTTTGCTGCTTCCCACGCACGTGTTGAGGCCCTTGAGGCACCCGACGTTATCGCCATGGATGACGATCCCATTCGCGCCGTGATGACTAAACGCAAGTCTTCGATCGTGCTGTCGTGCCGCGCCATCAAGAAGGGAAATGCGGACGCGTTTTTTTCCGCCGGCTCCACCGGCGCCATGACCGCCGCTGCGACCGCCTACGTCACGCCGTTTAGATATATGGCCGAAGGCAAGAAGCAGCCGGTGCGTCCCTGTCTGACCAATGCACTGCCCAATCGCGCCGGCGGTCTGACGGTGCTGTGCGATATGGGCGCCAACCCCGATGTTGAGGTCGATGACATGGTGCGTTTTGCCCAGATGGGTAGCGCCTATGCCCGCGTCGTCCTGGGCATCGAGCATCCCCGCGTGGGCCTGCTTGCAAACGGCACCGAGGACGAGAAGGGCTCCAACTTTACCAAGGCCTGCTTCCCGGCCATGAAAGCCGCCGTTCCCGGCTTTGTTGGTAACTGCGAGGGAACGGACATCACCTCTGGTAACTTCGATGTCGTCGTTGCCGATGGCATGTCGGGCAATATTGCGCTCAAGGCCACCGAGGGTGCTGCCAAGTTTTTGCTGCAGGAGCTCAAGGGCGTCTTTATGTCTTCGCTTGGCACCAAGATCGCCGCGCTGCTCATTAAAAAGCAGATGCGCGAGATAAAGGCCAAGCTTTCGGGCGACGCCAAGGGTGGCGCGATTCTTTTGGGCCTGCGCGGTGTGGTCCTGATCGGGCATGGCGCCACCTCGGTCGAAGCTGTTAAAAACGGTACGCTCGCGGCGGCAGAAGCCGTGCGCGCCGGGCTGGTCGAGAATGTCGCCAACTCTATGGACGGTATCGTTTTATAACAGCGGCGTTATGCGCCTCGGGGCGTGCGTCGTGGGGTAGAATCAGAAACGTGTCTTGGTACCGCCCGGGCGGTACCATTCTTTTGGTATTCATGCATTATGAGAGGAAGCGCTATGGACCGCTCCGAAATCTTCGACAAGATCGCCGAGGTCGCTGCTGACGTTCTGGGCGTCGATGTTGCCGAAATTAGCGATGAGACCACCTTTGACGACCTCGATGCCAACTCGCTCGAGCGCCTGCAGCTGGTTACGGCTATCGAGGACGAGTTCAACCTCGAGATCGATGACGAGACCCTGCTCTCGCTCAACTCTGTCGCCGACGCCGTCGACGCTATCGAAAACGCCAGGGAGGCCTAGGTCTTGGCTTTGTCTGAACGACTTACGCGCGCCCAGGAAATTCTGGGCCACGAATTCAATAATAAGGTGCTGCTGCGCGCGGCCCTTACGCATCCCTCGGCAGTCGAGGGCCAGCCGGTTTCTGCCAGCTATGAGCGCCTTGAGTTCTTGGGCGATTCCATTTTGGGCGCTGTGGTCGCACGCTCCCTGTTTGAGTCCTATCCGGAGTTTGACGAGGGCAAGCTCACGCGCCTGAAGGTGTCGCTTGTCTCGGGCGCTACGCTGTCCGAGGTTTCTCACGAGCTGGGCATCGACGACATCATCATCTTTGGTGCCTCCGAGACCGGTACCGGTGCGCGCGGCCTGCATTCGGCCCTCGAGAACGTCTATGAGTCGCTCGTGGGCGCGCTGTACCTGGATGCCGGCTGGGATGCCGCGGCGGAGTTCATTCACCGTACGCTTAAGCCGCATTTGGCTTCCGAGCGTGCCGAGCATCCTGCGAACCCCAAGTCGTTTTTGCAGGAGTGCGTGCAGGCAGACGGCCACGAGCCTCCCGCGTATAAGCTGGTCGGCTCCGAAGGTCCCGCGCATGCGCCCACCTTTACCGCCGTGGTGCTCATCGACGGTATTCGCCAGGGTCGCGGCTCCGGCTCCTCAAAGAAGGAAGCCGAGGGAGCCGCCGCGCTCGAAGCGCTCGACCGCATGGGTTACACCACCAACGGCGTGATTCTGAACAAGAAGCACGTGTAAGCGAGGAACCGTGTATCTCAAGTCCCTCACGCTCAAAGGGTTCAAGTCGTTTGCCGACCGCGCCCATATGACGTTTGAGCCGGGCCTGACCGTCATCGTCGGTCCCAACGGCTCGGGAAAATCGAACATCTCCGACTCGATTCTGTGGGTCCTGGGCGAGCAGAGCGCCAAGCAGCTGCGCGGCCAGGCCATGGAGGATGTCATCTTCTCGGGCTCGTCAGCGCGCAAGCCGGTGGGTGTCGCCGAGGTCACGCTGGTGCTCGATAACTCGGACCATATGCTGCCCGTCGATTTTGACGAGGTCGCCATCACCCGTCGTATGTATCGCTCGGGCGAAAGCGAGTACCTCATCAACTCGAGCCCGTGCCGCCTGATGGACATTCAGGACATCTTGCACGATTCGGGCCTGGGCAAGGATACGCATTCCATCATCAGCCAGGGCAAGCTCGACGCCATTTTGCAGAGCCGCCCCGAGGAGCGCCGCGCCCTCATCGAGGAGGCCGCCGGCATCTCCAAGCACAAGCGCCGCAAGGAGCGTGCGCTCAAAAAGATTAAGTCGATGGACGAGCACCTGACGCGTGCCCGCGACATCAATAAGGAAATCGCCCGTCAGCTGCGACCGCTGGAGCGTCAGGTCGATCGTGCGCGCAAGTACAAAGAGTTGTCCTCGCGCGCGAACGAGCTTACGCAGATGCTGGCTGTCGACGAGCTGCGTTCGCTGCAGTCGCAGTGGAACGACCTGGAGAGCCGCTCCAAGGAAGGTGCCGCCGAGCTGGAGCTTGCGCAGTACCGCATGGGCGAAAAGGAGCGCGAGCTCGAGAAGCTCCAGGTCATGCTCGAGGAAAAGGGCCTGTTTGTGGGCGATCTGGGCGAGCAGCGCCGCCATATGCAAGATGTGGTCGGCCGCATTAACTCCGACATGCGCCTGCTCGAGGAAAAGGGCCACAACATGGTGTCGCGCCTGTCTGACATGCGCGGGCAGATTTCGAGCTCCGAGCATCAGCGTCGTCGCGTGGTCGAGGAGCTCGAGGACGCGCGTGCGCAGCTTGAGGAAGTGACCGGCGCGCACATGCAGGCCCAGGAGGACGTTGACGCCGCTGGTCCTGCCGCCGCAGAGCTCCACGAGCGGCGCGTGGCGCTCGACAATCAGATTTCGCAGCTTACGCGTGAGCAACGCGATGTGCAGCGCGTGGCCGACAACGCCGCGCTCGAGCTCGCCAAGGTGAAGGACTCGCTGAGCAATGCCGAGGTCGAGGACAACATGTATGCCTCGCGCCTGGAGCAGATTGACGAGCAGCTCGAGGAGGTCACGGCCTCGCTCGAGAGCCGTCGCAACCGCGCAGAGGAGCTTGAGGGTGCTCTTGAGGAAGCGCGCCAGGCCCAGGCCGATGCGCGTGAGGCCACCGAGGTCGCCCGTGCAGCCCTGAAGGACTTGCGTAATCGTGAGAGTGAGGCGCGCAACAAGCTGTCCGAGGTGCGCTCGGAGCTTGCCAGCCAAAAGAAACTCGATGCCCGCATGGCCGACAGCTCGCCGCTCGTGAGCCGTCTGGTGGGTGCGCTGGGCGACGATGTCTTGGGTCGTCTGGGCGACGTGCTGGAGGCCCCGCGCGAGCTTGAGGGCCTGGTTGAGCAATTGCTCGCCGGCGATATCGATGCGCTGCTGTTTGATGACGCCGCCACGCTTGAGCGTGCCGGTCGTGCGGCTCTGGACCAAAAGAAGGCCTCGGGCGAAGCACTGCTGGTGACGCGCGGCGTGAGCGGCTCTACCGCCGCTGAGGGCGCTGCCGGTACCCGTCTGGTTGATCGTCTGTCCGTGCGTGCAGGCTACGGACCCGTCGTCGAGGCGCTGCTCGGCGGCTATTACGTGGTCGATGACTTGGCTGCCGCGCTGGCTGCGCCTGTCGTTGACGGTGTGACCTATGTGACTCCCGATGGCGCCCGCGTAAGCTGTGGCGGCCTGGTGCGTGTGGGCCTCGATGCCGGCGAGGCGTCGGGTGCTCTGGAGCGTAAGCGTCGCATTCGCGAGCTGGAGGGGCTTGAGCCCGATCTGGCTGCCGTGTTTGAGCATGTGTCGGATCAGGTCGTCGAGGCCAACGTTGCCGTCGAGGAGGCCCGTGCCGCCGAGGGCGATGCCGCCGGTGAGATCGCCCGTCTTGAGGGCGAGCGCCGCTCGCTGCTCTCCGAGATCGGCCGCTTGGAGCAAAGCGCCAACAATGCCGAGGTCGAGCGCGTGCGCATCTCCAAGCGCCGCGAGCAGGCTGCCGAGGCCGTTCGTGCCGCGCGCCCGCGCGTTGACGAGCTCACCCGTTCGCGTGACGAGGCGCGTGCACAGGCAAGCGACCTGGGTCTCCAGATTGCCGAGGCCAACGATGAGCTCGATCGCGTTCGCCGTGACGATTCCGAGGCCGCCGGTAAGCTCGCCGATGCCAAGGTGCGCCTGGCCCAGACGAGCGAGCGCCTGCGTTCGCTGAAGGGCCGCGTGCCCGACCTTGAGCATCGTCTTGAGGGCATCGACCGTCGTATCCGCGGAACACGCCAGGCTTCGCGCTCGCTCGAGCTGCTGCGCCTGCGCGTCGACCCCATGCACGAACGCTATTCTGCCCTGTTGGAACGCGCGTCGGATTGGGCAGCGCGCCTGCGTGACCAGGCCTCTCTGGAGGAGGCGGACTCCGCTTCGCTCAAGAAGACCATCGAGGATGCCAAGGCAGAGGTTGCCCGCGCTAAGGAGCGAGTCGATACCGCCTCCGCCGCGCAAAACGAGTTCAAGGTCGCGCGTGGCAAGCTCGAGGTGCAGGTAGAGGCCGCCATTAAGGCCATTACCGCCGATGGCACCACGGTACTCGAGGAAGCGCTCATGCTTCCGGCGCCCACGGACCGCGATGCCGCCGAGCGCGAACTCAACCAGCTTGTGCGCCAGATCAACAACCTTGGTCCCGTTAACCAAGTTGCCATGGAGGAGTACGAGCAGCTCAAGCGCCGCGCCGATTACATCGAGGAGCAGCTGGCCGATCTGGAGAGCGCGCGCAAGGCGCTCACCAAGATCACCGTGGCTATCGACCGTAAGATGCGCAAGGCGTTCCTGGTGACGTTTGAGAAGGTCGATGCGAACTTCCGCGAGATCTTCGCCATGCTCTTCCCGGGCGGTCAGGCTCATCTGGAGATGACCGATCCCGAGCATCCTGCCGAGACGGGTATCGAGGTCGTGGCGCAGCCGCGCGGCAAGCGCATCACCAAGATGATGCTCATGTCGGGCGGCGAGAAGAGCCTGACGGCGCTCGCCCTGCTCTTTGCTGTGTACCGCACGCGCACGGTGCCGTTCTATGTGCTGGACGAGGTCGAGGCGGCACTCGATGACGCCAACCTGTCCAAGCTCATCGGCGCACTCGACGTGTTGCGTTCCGATACGCAGCTCTTGGTTATCTCGCATCAGCGCCGTACTATGGAGGACGCTGACGTCCTCTACGGCGTCTCGATGCAAGCCGACGGCGTCAGTCGCGTCGTCTCGCAAAAACTCGATCGCGAAACCGGAAAGGTCGTGAATGCATAATGGGATTCTTCGATGCTCTCTCGCGCGGACTTGAGCGCAGCCGCGAGGCCCTCAACGAGGTCTTCTACTTTGGCGGCGAGGTCGACGAGGATTTTTGGGAGGACCTGGAGGACACCCTCGTCATGGGTGACATGGGCGCCGAGGTCGCTATCAAGGTCTCCGATGACCTGCGCGATGCCGCGGCCAAGAAGAACCTCAAGACCGCTCCGCAGCTTCGCCGTGCCCTGGCCGAGCAGCTCGAGCAGCACTTTGTGCCCATCGAGCGCGATCCGTTTTCCGATACGCCGAGCTGCGTGCTGTTTGTGGGCATTAACGGTGCCGGCAAGACCACGACGGTCGGTAAGATCGCGAGCGCCATGGCCGCCCGCGGCAAGAACGTCGTGATCGGTTCGGCCGATACCTTCCGTGCTGCCGCTATCGAGCAGCTCGATGTGTGGGGCCAGCGCGCTGGCGTCCCCGTCATCAAGCGCGACCGCGGCTCCGACCCGGCAAGTGTTTGCTACGACGTGCTCGACGAGGCCGACAAGCGCGGCAGCGACCTGGTGCTTATCGATACCGCCGGCCGTCTGCACACGAGCCCTGAGCTCATGCGCGAGCTTGCCAAGGTGGTTAACGTGACGCGTAAGCGCGCCGCCAATATGGCCGCCGGTCCCATGCCGGTTTCGGTCGTGCTTGTGATCGACGCCGCGACGGGCCAAAACGGTCTGAACCAGGCGCTCGAGTTTAACGAGGCGCTGGGCCTGGACGGTATTATCATGACTAAGCTCGACGGCACGGCTAAGGGCGGTATCGCCATGGCCGTGGCCGAGAAACTCAAGCTCCCGATCCTGCGCGTGGGCGTGGGCGAGCAGGTCGATGATCTGCAGGAGTTCAATGCCAAAGATTTCTGCCGCGCCCTGGTGGGCGAGTCCAATTAAGGAGTGACTAGTGTTTGATTCCCTGAGCGATCGCCTCAACGACACATTTGACCGCCTGCGCGGCAAGGGCAAGCTGACCGAGGCCGATATTACTTCGGCCATGCGCGATATTCGCATGGCGCTGCTCGAGGCCGACGTCAACTTTAAGGTCGTCAAGGAGTTCGTCGCCAAGACCAAGGAGCGCTGCATGACCGCCGAGGTCATGGAGTCGCTGTCGCCGGCGCAAAACGTCGTCAAGATCGTGCTCGATGAGCTCACCGAGATGCTTGGCTCAACCGAGAGCAAGCTCGTCTTTAGCAACCGCATTCCCAATGTCATCATGCTTGTGGGTCTGCAGGGCTCCGGTAAGACCACGGCTGCCGTAAAGCTGGCCTACCTGCTCAAGAAGCAGGGCCGCTCGCCGTTGCTCGCCGCGTGCGACGTCTACCGTCCCGCTGCTGCCGACCAGCTGGCCACGCTCGGTGGCGAGATCGGCGTACCGGTCTTCCGCGGCGACGGTGCGCACCCGGTCGATATCGCCAAGGGCGCCATCCAGGAGGCCGTCGACCACCTGCGCGACGTGGTCATCGTCGATACCGCCGGACGTCTTCAGATCGATGAGCAGATGATGCAGGAGGCCGTGGACATCAAGAAGGCCGTCAAGCCCGATCAGGTGCTGATGGTCGTCGATGCCATGACCGGTCAGGATATCGTCAACGTCGTCTCGACCTTCGCCGAGCGCACCGACTTTGACGGCGTGATTATCTCTAAGCTCGACGGCGACGCCCGTGGCGGCGGCGCGCTTTCCGTGCGCCAGGTGACCGGCAAGCCCATCAAGTTTGTGAGCATGGGCGAGAAGCCCGATTCGCTGGAGCCGTTCTACCCCGATCGTATGGCCAAGCGCATTCTGGGTATGGGCGACGTTGTCGGCATTATCGAGAAGGCCCAGGAGGCGGCCGACGCCGAGCAGCTCGAGGCCGCCGAGCGCATGCTGCGCGAGGGCTTTACCATGAACGACATGCTCGACCAGATGAAGGCCGTCAAGAAGATGGGCGGCATGAAGGGCATTCTGGGCATGCTCCCCGGTGGCCAGCGTGCGCTTAACCAGATGGGTGGTAACCTGGACGAAGGTATCTTCGATAAGAACGAGGCCATCATCATGTCGATGACCAAGGAGGAGCGCCTTCGCCCCTCCATCATCAACGGCCAGCGCCGTGCCCGCATTGCCAAGGGCGCCGGTGTGACCCCCACCGAGGTCAATAGCCTTATGAAGCAGTGGGGCGAGATGAATAAGATGATGGGCCGCATGCGCACGATGGCCAATCAGGCGCAGGCCGGCGGCAAGAAGGGCAAGAAGGGTAAGAAGGGCAAAAAGATGCGCATGCCCAATATTCCCGGTCTGGATGCCATGGGGCTGGGCGGCATGGGCGGCCTGGGAACGGGCGGCCCCAAGTCCGATATGGACCTGCTGCGCCAGATGGAAGCGCAGATGCGCAACAAGAAGTAACGACTAGTTGAGTCGTGTATGGCGAAGGCCGCCTGCCTGGATGGTATTTCAGGTGGCCTTCGCCGTTTGTTCGCTGGTTGTCGCACGCGTGGAAGCGCGTTCTCGACGAGGTGCTTGTCGTTAGTGGCAGCTGCAGCCCTCGTGGCCCTCGTGCTCGTGATGGCCGTGGCAGCCGCAGGACTCGCCATGCTCGCGGGTGTGCTCGTGGTCGTGACCATGGCAGTCGCAGGTGGCCTCGCCGGTCTGAGCGAGCGTGCCGGCAATGAGGGCCTCGACGCAGGCATCGCAGCTGCCCTGGGCGCCCGCATAGACCGTGATGCCAGCCTGGGTGAGCGCGTTGATGGCGCCGCCGCCGATACCGCCGCAGATGAGCGTGTCAACGCCACCGTTGGCAAGCAGACCCGCCAGGGCGCCGTGACCGGTGCCGCCGGTGCCTACGACTTGCTCGTTGAGCACCTTGCCATCTTGGATGTCGTAGATCTTGAACTGCTCGCTGCGGCCAAAGTGCATAAAGATGTTGCCGTTGTCGTACGTCGTTGCCACCCTCATGGTGCCGACCTCCTTTGCTGGCCATGCGGCCGTCGTCGTGGTGATGGGGGAGTATGCGATATTACCGCCCTCGATGACAATCGCTCGTCCATTGACCAACGCGTTTGCCACCTTGCGATGCGCGCGGCTGCTGATTGCCGCCACCGTGGCGCGGGCGATGCCCATGTGCAGGGCGACGGCCTCCTGATTGAGGCCCTCCAGATCGCACAGGCGCAGTACTTCGAGCTCATCGACCGTCATATCGATAGCGTCTCCGCTGGCAAGGCCATCGGGGGTAAAGCCGCGATATTCGGGGATGATCCCAACGCGGCGCAGTTTTTCGCGTCTTCCAGCCATACACTCTCCAAATCTGACATATGTCAACAATAGAATAGCGAACGTGCGGATTTGCGCAAGGAATTTCTGGCATATGTCAGAAAATGAGGGCTTATGTTTGGGCTGTGGGGCCGCGTGCGCCTGGGCTACAATGAATCTCGCTTGTAGGCGACTGACAGGAGGGTCAATGAGCAAAGCTGATCAACAGTTTGTAACCATGTGCCGCGATATCTTGGACCATGGCACCACCACCGAGGGCCAAAAGGTCCGCCCGGTGTGGGAGGACGGCACCCCTGCCTATACCATTAAAAACTTTGGTGTCACGGCGCGCTATGATCTGCGCGGGGAGTTCCCCGCGCTCACCCTGCGCCGTACGGCGCTTAAGTCTGCCATGGACGAGATTCTGTGGATCTATCAAAAGAAGTCCAATAACGTGCATGACCTCAACAGCCATATCTGGGATGAGTGGGCCGATGAGACCGGTTCCATCGGTAAAGCCTACGGCTATCAGATTGGTCAGAAGAGCCATTACGCCGAGGGCGACTTCGACCAGATGGACCGTGTACTGTACGACCTTAAGCACACGCCGTATAGTCGCCGCATTATGACCAATACGTACGTGTTTAGCGATCTGTCCGAGATGCACCTTTATCCATGCGCCTATAGCGTGACCTATAACGTGACGCAGCGTCCTCAGGACGACAAGCCGACGCTCAACATGATTCTCAACCAGCGCAGCCAGGACATTTTAGCCGCGAACAACTGGAACGTGTGCCAGTACGCCATTTTGCTGATGATGGTCGCGCAGTCGGTCGATATGATTCCCGGTGAGCTGCTGCACGTGATCGCCGACGCCCATATCTATGATCGTCATGTCGATATCGTCCGCGAGCTTATCGAGCGTCCGCAGTTTGCGGCACCCAAGGTAACGCTCAACCCCGATGTGCATGACTTCTATGCGTTTACGACCGATGACCTGATCGTCGTGGGCTATGAGCACGGCCCTCAGGTCAAGAACATCCCCATTGCGGTGTAGGTGACGCGCATGACGTGTAAGCTTTCTGCCATCGTCGCCGTGTGTGACGACTGGGGTATTGGCTGCGAGGGCGATATGGTGGTGTCCAATCGCGCCGATATGCGCCATTTTGTGGCCTGCACCAAGGGCTGCCCGGTTATCATGGGACGCAAGACGCTGCTGAGTTTTCCCGGCGGGCGTCCTCTCAAGAACCGCCGCAATATCGTGCTTACGCGCGATATAGGCTTTACCCGCGAGGGCGTCGACGTGGTGCATAGCGTTGACGAAGCGCTCTCTGCGGTTGCCGATGAGCTCGTTGCCTGGGTGATCGGTGGCGGCGATGTCTATCGGCAGTTTTTGCCGTACTGCGTGGAGGCCAAGGTCACTCATAACCACTGCGTGCATGTCGTGGACACGTATTTTCCCGACTTGGACGCCGATCCCGCGTGGGAGATTGCGCAGCGTAGCGGGGTCGCGACGATTGCCGCCGGTGAGGGTGACGAGGGCGTCAATTATGAGTTCGTGACGTATCGTCGCATCGAGGCGTAAATCGTCTGGCGTGAACGGTATCATCGTGTTGATTGAATGCATGGGGCGGCGCTTAGCGTCGCCTCGTTTGGTATAGATGTGCTGTAAAGAAGGGTGCGGGCTGGCTGCTATGACTGATGCCGTTGAGGTTCTGCGAATTGATTCGCTCGAGGACGAGCGGCTCGATGCCTACGTGCGACTGACCGAGCGTGAGCTTCGCTGCGTGCTGGAGCCGCAGAAGGGCATTTTTATCGCTGAGAGTGCCAAGGTCATCGAGCGTGCGGTTCGTGCCGGATACGAGCCGGTGAGCTTTCTTTTGGGCGAACGCTGGCTCGACCAGATGATGCCGCTGTTTGAGCGCCTGGTTGTGCGCGAGGGCGCAGGTCCGGTTCCCGTGTTCGTGGCCTCCATGGAACTCATGGAGCAGCTGACGGGCTTTAACGTGACGCGCGGTGCGCTCGCGGCGTTTCGTCGCCCGCGGCAGATTCCGGTTGATGAGTTCTTGGGTGGCGTCGTTGAGGCGGCGGGGGAGCGCCCGGTGCGCGTGTGCGTGCTCGAGGGTATTGTCGACCACACGAACGTGGGTGCGATTTTCCGCTCGGCCGCCGCGCTCAATGTCGACGGTATTTTGGTCAGTCCGACGTGCTGCGACCCGCTGTACCGTCGCTCGGCCCGCGTGAGCATGGGCACGGTGTTTCAGGTGCCGTGGACGCGTATTGGCAGCGAGGCTCGTGTGTGGCCGCACGATGGCCTGGCGGCACTGCACGAAGCCGGTTTTTCGTGCGCTGCGATGGCACTGACGGACGACTCCGTTTCGCTGGACGATCCTGCGCTGCAGGAGGTTGATCGCCTGGCGATCTTTATGGGCACCGAGGGTGCCGGCCTGGGCGCCAAGACTATCGCGGGCTGCGACCGAGCCGTGCGTATTCCGATGGCGCACGGGGTCGATTCGCTCAACGTGGCCGCGGCGAGCGCCGTCGCCTTTTGGCAGCTGTGCCCGCACGTGAGCAACGAGTATCACTACCAGCCGGGGCTGTATCACTAGGCAGATAGTTTGCACCGGGCTCTGACTCGGGGTGTTTCGGTCGACGTCGGTCGGTGCTAAGCTGCTATTAGCTTAGGTCTTTAATTACTGTTTTGTCGGTTGACGTACGCTTTTGGGGAGGGCGTGTGGCTAAGAAATCTACGGCTATCGATGTAACGCAGGGTGTTATTTGGCAGCAGCTGCTTTCGCCGTGCGTTCCCATCTTTTTTAGTTCGTTTTTTCAGCAGGCCTACACGCTTATCGGTACCTATATCGTCGGTCAGTTTGGCGGCAAGCTCGCGCTAGGTGGCATTCAAGCTACGATGGTGCTCACCGAGCTCTGCATTGGCTTTTGCGTTGGCGTCGGCGCCGGCTGCGCGGTCATTACCGGTCAGTATTTTGGTCAGCACGATGATGAGCGACTGAGTCGTTCGGTCCATACAGCCATGACGCTCGCGCTGGTGGGCGGTATCGTTTTCTCGATTCTTGGCATAGTGTTCGTTGAGCCCATGCTGGTGCTTATGAACACGCCGCATGAACTATTGGCCGAGGGCGTGGCCTATGCTCGCTGTTATTTTGCCGCGATGGTTGCGGCACTGCTGCTTAATATGGGAACCGCACTGCTGCGTGCCGTGGGCGACACGCGCGGCCCCGCTGTGATCATTGCCTCTGGCTGCCTGGTTAACGTGGTGCTGGATATCATCTTTGTCGCTGTGTTGCATATGGAGGCGCTGGGCTGCGGCATCGCAGTGGCGCTGACCATTTGCTCCAATGCAACGATGATCGTGTTGCGCATGATGCGCGCTCCGGGCGCATGGCGTCTTTCGCTGTCTAAGCTCGGCATCGATCGCGGTATTTGCAAGAGTATGATCTCGTGTGGTCTGCCACTCGGTTTTCAATCGGCTGCCTATTCGATCTCGAACGTGCTGATCCAGGTGTCGGTTAATTCGTTTGGCGCCGATGTCACGACTGCTTGGGGTCTATCTGGGCGCCTGGATGGCATTATCTGGATGGTGACCGAGGCGCTCGGCGTATCGATCACTACGTTCTCGGCGCAGAACTTTGGCGCGCGCAACTACGAGCGCATGCGCAAGGGCTACCATACGTCGCTCGTGCTGTCGTTTATGCTCATTGGTGGCCTGTCTGCCGTGCTGCTGGTGTTCTCGGGCCCGCTGTCGCGTTTGTTTGTCGACGATGCTTCGATTTCGGCGTACACCACGACCATCCTCCATTTCATTGCGCCGTTCTATGCGATTTTCTCGATTATCGAGAACGCCTCGGGTTCCATCCGCGGCGCCGGCGTGAGTCTGCAGCCTATGATGCTCACCATCTTTGGCACCGTCGTACTCAGAGTGATTTGGGTGTTTGCGATCATGCCCTTCGATCCGTCGCTCGAGCATCTACTGCTGGTCTACCCCGTAACCTGGCTCATCACCGCAACCATGTTCACCATCTACCACCACAGCGGCAACTGGCTAGGTCGCGCCACCGCCTAGCTCATCCGTCAGATACCCCTGATAAGTTGCGGTGAAATAGTTCCTGAAAAGCCCTTGCGGACCGTCAAACAAGTACTATTCCACCGCAACTTCCTTATGAGCTGTAGGTGTTGGCGGAAAACGAATCAATTAGTATTCGATGCCTTGGCGGGCTAGGAGGCCTTCGTCGAAGTAGTGTTTGATGGGACGCATTTCGGTGACTAAGTCCGCGAGGTCGGCCAACGGCAGCAGCCCGCGGCCGGTGAGCACGAGTTCCGTGGTGGCGGGCTTTATCGCGATCAGCGCTTCGACATCCTCGCGTGTCACGAAGCCGCGGCGCATGGCCTCGCCGAGTTCGTCCAAAATCAGAACGTCGACCTGTGATATCTGCTCGCATGCGAGCTCCATGATCTGTGCGGCGCAAGCCTCGGGCGTGTCGCGGTCAGCTTGTACGATGCGCAGCCCCAGGCGCGGCGCGGCATCGTGTTCGGCGCAGTGCAGTTTCTTGGCAAACTGCAGCCTAAGAACGTCGAGCCCGTAGCCCGTCGCGCGCAGCGCGAGCCCCAGCGCAGCCGTCGTCTTGCCCTTGCCGTCGCCTGTATAGATTTGAACCTTGCCGACTTACAGTGATGCCATCTCTGTCCTTTCGTGCCCGGCGTCGGTTTATCGCCGTCCGGGTTGGGTATTCTAGAAAGCATTATCAACCCCAGTAGATGGAGTTCAAGCAGATGGAGATGGATGACAACAAACGTAGACGGAATATGATTCTCTACGTGCTCATCGCCTTCGTCGTCTACCTCGTGCTCTCGACCGTTCTGTTCCCCAACATCGGTCACACGCAGCAGATTACGAAGACCGATTACTCGACGTTTGTCAAAGCGCTCGATAAGAAGAGCGTCGACAAGGTCGAGTACAACACGGACGATTACTCGATTTATTACACCAAGAAGGGCGAGGACGAGAACATCGCCTACAAGACGACCGGTGTGCCGAATGACGCGGGCTTTACCGATCGCGTGCTTGAGTCTGGCGCTTCGCTGGAGTCGGTCGTTCCCGATAAAAACTCGGGTTTGATGACCTACTACCTGCTCACACTCATTCTTCCCATGGCGATTTTCTTCCTCATCGGTTGGTGGCTCAACCGCCGCATGAAGAAGGCTATGGGCGATGACGGCCCGTCGATGAACTTTGGCGGCGGCGGTTTTGGCGGCGGCGGACTGGGTAAGTCCGGCGCGCGCGTGATCGCCTCCAAGGACGTGGGCGTGACCTTTAAGGACGTCGCCGGCCAGGAAGAGGCCAAGGAGTCTCTCAAGGAGGTCGTCGACTTTCTGGAGAAGCCGCAGCGCTACGAGGAGATCGGCGCCAAGCTGCCGCGCGGTGCTCTCCTTGTTGGCCCTCCGGGTACCGGTAAGACCCTGCTTGCCAAGGCTGTTGCCGGCGAGGCCGGTGTTCCGTTCTTTAGCATTTCGGGCTCTGAGTTCGTTGAGATGTTTGTTGGTCGCGGCGCTGCAAAGGTTCGTGACCTGTTTAAGCAGGCCAAGGAAAAGGCCCCGTGTATCGTCTTTATCGATGAGATCGATACCATCGGTAAGAAGCGCGATGGCGGCGGCTTTAGCGGCAACGACGAGCGCGAGCAGACGCTCAATCAGTTGCTGACCGAGATGGATGGTTTCGATAACCACAAGGGTATCGTTGTCCTTGCCGCAACCAACCGCCCCGACAGTCTCGATCCCGCTCTACTGCGCCCCGGTCGTTTTGACCGCCGCATCCCCGTCGAGTTGCCCGATCTGACCGGCCGTAAGAACATCCTCGAGCTCCACGCCAAGAGTGTGAAGACCGAGCCGCCGATCGATCTGACCGCGATTGCCCGTGCCACGCCCGGTGCCTCGGGCGCCGACCTGGCCAATATCATCAACGAGGGCGCCCTGCGCGCCGTTCGCGAGGGTCGCAAGCGTGCAACCCAGGACGACTTCGAGGAGTCGGTGGAGGTCGTCATTGCTGGCCAACAGCGTAAGTCCACGGTGCTGTCCGACCACGAGAAGCAGGTCGTTTCTTATCACGAGATCGGCCATGCCATCGTTGCCGCTCGCCAGAAGGGCTCTGCGCCGGTCACGAAGATCACCATCGTGCCGCGCACGAGCGGTGCTCTTGGTTATACCATGCAGGTCGAGGAGGACGAGCGCTTCCTGACGACGCGCCAGGAGGTCTTGGACAAGCTCGCCGTCTACTGCGGCGGCCGTGCGGCCGAGGAGCTCATCTTTGGCGAGATGACGACCGGTGCCGCCAACGATATCGAGCAGGCCACCAAGCTCGCCCGCAATATGGTGACTCGCTTTGGTATGTCCGACGAGTTTGGCATGATGGCGCTCGGTACCGTGCAGAACGCGTATCTCAACCAGGACACGTCGCTCACCTGCGCCCCCGGTACGGCCGAGCGTGTGGACGCGATTGTCGCTAAGCTAATCGAGGACGCGCACGATCGCGCTCTGCAGATCCTCAAGGAGAACAAGTTCAAGCTCCATGAGCTGGCTCGTTATCTGTACAAGAAGGAGACCATCACGGGCGAGGAGTTCATGAACCTCCTCACGCGTGAGAATCCGCTGATGCCCAATCAGCAGTAACGCCGCGGCCGATCCAGTAAACGCCGACGCCCCATTTGAGCAGCTTTCTCAAATGGGGCGTTTTGCTTGAGAGGGATGGAAATGAAGATCGTGGTGAGCGCCTGTTTAATGGGCGAGAGCTGCAAGTATAACGGGCTCGACAACTATCATCGAGAGCTGATCGAGGCTTGCGAGCGCACGGGGACCGAGGTCCTCTTGGTGTGCCCTGAGGTCTTTGGCGGCCTGCCCACGCCGCGCAAGCCGTCCGAGATTGTGAACGGCGAGGTCCGTACCTGCGAGGGCATCTCGGTTGATCGCAAATTTCGCCTGGGTGCCCAACGTGCGCTCGATATGTGCGAGCAGGCAGGCGGACCGGAAGAGATAGTCGCGTGCATCCTTCAGGACCGCAGCCCCTCGTGCGGTGCGGGTCACATCTACGACGGCACCTTTAGCGGTACGCTCACCGCGGGCAACGGTGTTTTCGTCGACCTGCTCCTGCGCCACGGCTACCGTGTGATCCCGGCAAGCGAGTTCGACCCCAGCATGTTGGAACATTGTCCACAGCACTCGAACCCAACATTTCCTCTCGGGTGACCGTTTTGGCATCATCCGTGAATTTGATATCGAGTACGACCCGGTCATCAAAGACGTAGACCGAGTTGACAGGCGCCGTACCCAGGCAGCCCCTCCCCGCGGCCCTCGCGCAGGAACGCGTACACGGCCCTCCCGTCTCTTGCGCCCCTCCCGGAACTGTCCACATCAGTGTAGCCAATCTAGTCCGCCAAGGGCTGCAGCCCGGACAACGCGGCGATGGAGGGCTTCTTCGGCCTGCTCAAGAAGGAGTTCTGGCACGGCAGGGACTGGTCGGACTGGACCCCCGCCTGCTTCATCGAGGAGCTCGGGGGCTGGATCGGCCGATACAATACGGAGAGGCATAGCGATGCGCTCGGTGGCCGTACGCCGGCCGAGTTCCGCTCCGCGCTGGGAAGGGCCGCGTAACGGTCCAAGAAATCGTCCGCAGTCCCAACGTTTGGC
>CABUUK010000012.1 GCA_902494765.1 uncultured Collinsella sp. | reverse complement strand
TGCGCAGGAGTCGGCGCAGGTGCGGACTTAGGCGCAAGTGCGGGATTGGGGCTTGACGGGCGAGCCCCGCCGCCGCCCATGAGTTCGTCGGCGGTCCACGGGCGATCATCCATCACATCGTCAAGGCTCAGTGAAAACAGGTCGTCTTCACCCTCATCGAACATGCGGTGCACATGTCCACCAATTGCCGGAATCAATCCGCGACCGGTGCATGATGCCTTGCTCAACGCCATTCTGTTCCATCCTTTCGAAATACTAATGACATCGATTATATGGAACTTCCCAAGCTGCTCGGTCTTGGATTCGTGCTTTCCAGAACTCGCGCCCAAAAGGGGAGGGGCAATCCAGGCGAGTGCCTACTTGTCGCCGGCCATCGCCTTGGCCTCATTGAGGTAGCTATAGAAGCTGTACTTGGAGATGCCAAAGAACTCGCAGGCGCGCTCGCTCGACTTGGAAATGAGAAAGGCGCCGCGACGGTCGAGGTAGCCAATGGCACGAATTCGCTCGTCTTTGGTCATGAGCGCCGCGGGCTTGCCCACAAACTGTTCGCACTCGCGCAGCAGATCTTCGAGCAAGTCGCCGATGTTTTTGGTAATGGGCTCGGGCTCGGTGTAGCCCGTGGAGCCGGTGCCGGTAAAGGCATCGAGCGAGCGCTCAAAAGCCTTCATGAGCGTAATGTCAAAGTTAATGCCCAAAATGCCGACGGGCTTGCCCTCGTCGTTGCGGATAAAGATGGTCGAGGACTTGAGCAGCTTGCCGTCGGCGGTTTTGGTGAGGTATGGCTCGCGGTCATGCACGTCGGCGGTGCCCTCGTGCATGGACTCAAGCACAATATGGCTGGGACCGTCACCCAGTTTGCGCCCGCTGACGTGGCCGTTTTCGATCACTACGATGGAGTGGTCCACGTCCTCGGTCTCCAAGTCGTGGACGACGACTTCGCAGTTGGGGCCAAACTGGAGCGCCAGGCCGTGTGCAAGGCGCTTGTAAAACTCAATCTGTGCGGGGGTCATGGGTGCCTTCCTAAAAATTAGTTTGGGCTCACTTTGCCATAAACCCAACTTGTTCGCAAATAACGAAAGCGTCGCTGCGTTATGTGACCGTTCGGCGGCAAAAAGGTACCGATTACGGCAACAAACAATTTGTTAGGTTTGCCAATCAAAAAGTGTGATAGAACAGTGCTAACAAACTTTTTGTTTGGCATCCACATAAAAGTTCAGTCGCATGAATGGGAATGGGCTGAAACGCGTATGCGGGGGCCGGCAAGAGAGGACTTAAGGAGTTCACCGTATGGCCGATAAGATCCAGTGGGCGGGCAACACGATGCCCAAGAGCGATGACAAGCACTTGGGAATCATGAGCCTCGACCACGTGAAGAAGGCCCGTGCCTTCCACCAGTCGTTCCCCCAGTACACCGTCACTCCGCTTGCCCGCCTGGATGGCCAGGCTGCACGCCTGGGCCTGTCCAACCTGTGCGTTAAGGACGAGAGCTATCGCTTTGGCCTCAACGCCTTTAAGGTCTTGGGCGGTTCGTTTGCCATGGCCAACTACATTGCCGACGAGACCGGCAAGGACGTTGCCGAGTGCACCTTCGATTACCTGACCTCCGATCAGTTGGCTGAGGACTTTGGCCAGGCTACCTTCTTTACCGCCACCGACGGCAACCATGGCCGCGGCGTGGCATGGGCTGCCAACAAGCTGGGCCAGAAGGCCGTCGTGCACATGCCCAAGGGTTCCACCAAGCCCCGCTTCGACAACATCGCCGCCGAGGGCGCCACGGTGACCATCGAAGAGGTCAACTACGACGAGTGCGTGCGCATGGCCGCCGCCGAGGCCGACGCCTGCGAGCGCGGCGTTATCGTTCAGGACACCGCCTGGGAGGGCTACGAGAAGATCCCGTCTTGGATCATGGAGGGCTACGGCACCATGGCTTCCGAGGCTGCCGAGCAGCTGCGCGAGATGGCCATCAACCGCCCGACGCACGTCTTTGTCCAGGCCGGTGTAGGCTCGCTGGCCGGCGCCGTGGTGGGCTACTTCACCAACCTGTATCCCGATAACCCGCCCACCTTTGTCGTGGTCGAGTGCGCTCCGGCCGCCTGCCTGTACAAGGGCGCTGCAGCCGGCGACGGCGACCCGCGCATCGTGGACGGCGACATGCCCTCCATCATGGCCGGCCTGTGCTGCGGCGAGCCCAACATCCTGGGCTGGGATATCCTGCGCAACCACGCTACCGCTTTCGTGTCCTGCCCCGACTGGGTCACTGCTCGCGGCATGCGCACCCTGGGCGCTCCCGAGAAGGGCGACCCGCGCGTCATCTCCGGCGAGTCCGGCGCGGTGACCACCGGTCTGGTCGAGACCCTCATGCTCGATCCCGAGTACGCCGAGCTCAAGGAGCTCATCGGCCTGGACAAGACGAGCTCCGTGCTCTGCTTCTCCACCGAGGGCGACACGGATCCGGATCAGTACCGTCGCATCGTCTGGGAGGGCGAGTACCCCACTTGCTAATACTGGGTGGAGTAAATAGGTATCGCTCCGCCACCTCACAGGTAGATTCCTTCGTTTGAAAGGTTATGAATAATGGCTAAAGAACTCGATTTCGACGCTATCAAGGCTGCTGCTGAGTCCCATCGTGCTGATATGACTCGCTTCCTGCGCGCTATGATCAGCCATCCCTCTGAGTCTTGCGAGGAGGGTGAGGTTGTCGCTTGCATCAAGGCCGAGATGGAGAACCTTGGCTATGACGAGGTCAAGGTCGACGGCCTGGGCAACGTTATGGGCTTTATGGGCGAGGGCGACAAGATTATCGCCATCGACTCCCACATCGACACCGTCGGCATCGGCAACATCGAGAACTGGGACGCCGATCCCTATGAGGGCTACGAGACCGACGAGATCATCTACGGCCGCGGCGGCTCCGACCAGGAGGGTGGCATGGCTTCTGCTACCTACGCTGCCAAGATGATGAAGGACATGGGCCTCATCCCCGAGGGCTACAAGATCATGGTCGTCGGTACCGTCCAGGAAGAGGACTGCGACGGCATGTGCTGGCAGTACATCTACAACAAGGACGGCATTAAGCCCGAGTTCGTCATTTCCACCGAGCCCACCGACGGCGGCATCTATCGCGGTCACCGCGGCCGCATGGAGATCCGCGTCGACGTTCACGGCACCTCCTGCCACGGCTCCGCTCCCGACCGCGGCGACAACGCCATCTACAAGATGGCCGACATCATCGCCGACGTTCGCGCTCTCAACAACAACGGCTGCGACGAGTCGACCGACATCAAGGGTCTCGTCAAGATGCTCGACCCCAAGTACAACCCCGAGCACTTCGAGGACGCCCGCTTCCTGGGCCGCGGCACCTGCACCGTCAGCCAGATCTTCTACACCAGCCCCAGCCGCTGCGCTGTCGCTGACTCCTGCGCCATCTCCATCGACCGTCGCATGACCGCTGGTGAGACCTGGGAGTCCTGCCTGGACGAGATCCGTAACCTGCCGGCCGCCAAGAAGTACGGCGACGACGTGAAGGTCTCCATGTACATGTACGACCGTCCGTCCTGGACCGGCGAGGTCTACGAGACCGAGGCTTACTTCCCCACGTGGATCAACAAGGAGACCGCTCCGCACGTCAAGGCTCTCGTCGACGCCCACAAGGCCATGTTTGGTGACGAGCGCATCGGCTGCGAGCCCAGCATGGACAAGCGCACCGGTCGTCCGCTGTGCGACAAATGGACCTTCTCCACGAACTGCGTCTCCATCCAGGGCCGCTATGGCATCCCTTGCGTCGGCTTTGGCCCGGGTGCCGAGTCTCAGGCTCACGCTCCCAACGAGGTCACCTACAAGGACGACCTGGTCACCGCTGCCGCCATGTACGTGGCTGCCCTGAACCTCTACGATCCGAGCCAGGCCGATGGCGACGCCACCGTGTTCCGCGCCGGTCTGACCAACAACAAGATCGATTAGTCCCATTCTTCGATTTTGTTGAGCCGGGGACAGTTTATGCCCCCGGCACCCCCTGTTGACTTGGGGCCCGCGGTCGTTATCTCCCATGCTTCCTCGACGGTGGCGGGTCCTCGTCATAGTGCTCTGCATGTTCTAGCCACACGCGCATGCCGGAGCGCATCTACCCATTACCATCATTCGCATCTTTGGAAAGGACACATACATGGACGCTAAGTTTACCGAGCTCGTCGAGCAGCTGAACGGTCTCGACTTTAAGGGTATGTACGGCAGCGACTTCCTGCACACTTGGGACAAGACCACCGATGAGCTCAAGGCTCTCTACATCGTCGCCGACGCCCTGCGTCAGCTGCGCGAGAACAACGTCTCGCCCAAGATCTTCGACTCGGGTCTTGCCGTCTCCCTGTTCCGCGACAACTCCACCCGTACGCGCTTCTCCTTCTCTAAGGCCGCCAACCTGCTCGGCCTTGAGCTGCAGGACCTGGACGAGAAGAAGTCCCAGATCGCCCACGGCGAGACCGTCCGCGAGACCGCTACCATGATCTCCTTCATGGCCGACGTCATCGGCATCCGCGACGACATGTACATCGGCAAGGGCGACGCCTACATGGCCGAGGTCTCCGAGTCTGTCCAGCAGGCCTACGAGGACGGCGTTCTGGATCACCGCCCCACGCTCATCTCCCTGCAGTCCGACTCCGACCACCCCACGCAGTCCTCTGCCGACATGCTCTACCTCATCAACGAGTTTGGCGGCCTTGAGAACCTCAAGGGCAAGAAGGTTGCCGTCACCTGGGCCTATTCGCCCTCTTACGGCAAGCCGCTGTCCTGCCCGCAGTCGCTGATCAGCCTGCTGCCCCGCTTTGGCATGGACGTCACCCTGGCTCACCCCGAGGGCTACGACCTCATGCCCGAGGTCGTCGAGCGCGCCAAGGGCTACGCCGCCGAGTCCGGCACCACCTTTAAGCAGGTCAACACCATGGCCGAGGCCTTCGAGGGCGCCGACATCGTGATCCCCAAGAGCTGGGCTCCGTTTGCCGCCATGGAGAAGCGCACCAATCTGTATGCCGAGGGCGACGACGCCGGCATCGCAGCGCTCGAGAAGGAGCTGCTCGCTCAGAACGCTACGCATCAGGATTGGTGCTCCACGACCGAGCTCATGGAGAAGACTGCCAACGGTCAGGACACCATCTTTATGCACCCGCTGCCCGCCGACATCTCCGGTGTCTCCTGCGAGCACGGCGAGGTTAACTCCGACGTCTTCGACATGCACCGCGTGGGCATGTACAAGGAGGCCAGCTACAAGCCGTACGCCATTGCAGCCATGATGTTCCTGCAGAAGGTTGCCGATCCGGCCGCAACCCTCAAGGCCCTCGACGAGCGCAACACCGCCCGTTGGTTCCAGGCCTAAAGCCGGGCTGAGAAATGGCTAAGCGTATCGTTGTCGCCCTGGGCGGAAACGCCCTCGGTGCCAACCTTCCCGAGCAGATGGAGGCCGTCAAGACGACTTCCAAGGCCATCGTCGACCTGATCGAGGAGGGCAACGAGGTCGTCATCGTGCATGGCAACGGTCCCCAGGTGGGTATGATCGCCAACGCGATGGCCGAGCTCACGCGCTCTAACCCCGAGAAGTACATTCCCTGCCCGCTGTCCGTCTGCGGCGCCATGAGCCAGGGCTACATTGGCTATGACCTGCAGAACGCCCTGCGCGAGGAAATGCTCGACCGCAATATCGACAAGGGTGTCGCCACCGTGCTCACCCAGGTCGAGGTTGCGGCGGACGACCCGGCCTTCGCCGATCCCGTTAAGCCGATTGGCCCGTGGATGAGCGAGGCCGAGGCCAAGGAGCTGGAAGCCGACCGCGGCTACCAGTTCATCCACGACGAGAAGCAGGGCTTCCGTCGCGTGGTGGCTTCGCCCAAGCCCGTGAACATTGTCGAGCTCGACACCATCAAGTCGCTCGTCGAGACCAACCACGTGGTGATCTCCTGCGGCGGTGGCGGTATCCCCGTCACCAAGGCCCAGGGCAACCACCTTAAGGGCGCTGCCGCCGTCATCGATAAGGACTTTGCGGCCGAGAAGCTCGCCGAGCAGCTCGATGCCGATGCCCTGATTATCCTGACGGCCGTGGAGAAGGTTGCCATTGGCTTTGGCACCGACCACGAGCAGTGGCTCGACACGCTGACCGCGGCTGACGTAAAGCGTCTGTCCGAGGCCAACGAGTTCGGTCGCGGCTCCATGCTGCCCAAGGTTCAGGCTGCCTCGACGTTTGCCGAGAGCAAGCCGGGCCGTACGGCGCTCATCACGCTGCTCGAGAAGGCTCGTGACGGTCTTGCCGGCAAGACCGGTACTACGTTTACCGGCGACGCTGAGTAGGCATATCTGCACCATTGAGGAGGGTGCCCTGCGTCGCGGGGTGCCCTCCTTTGTGCTATGGGGCTCGTGCGGGGACAATCGCCTGTAAAAACCGGCGAGAGCCTGCCTCGACGGAGCGCGAGCTTGGTATGGTGGGTATAGCAACTATGATGTCCAACGCAGTCAGGGGAGGGTTGCGGAGATGAAACTCGGTTGCGTGGTTATGGCCTCGGGAGAGGGCAAACGGTTTGGCTCCAACAAGATGCTCGCCGACATTTATGGTGAGCCGCTGATCGCGCGGACGATTGATTCGGTTCCCAGGGGCTTTGACATGGTGGTTTCGACGCGCTGGCCCGAGGTTGCTCAGATTTGCAAGGACAAGCATTGCCCGTGCGTACTGCACGACGGTGAGCTGCGCAGCCAAAGCATCAAGGCCGGCCTTTTATGGGGAAAGCGCCGCGGCTGGAGGGGCTGTTTGTTCCTACCGGGCGACCAGCCCTTGGTGAGCGAGGAATCGTTTGAGGCGATGGTGCGTGTCTTTGACGAGGGCGGCCGCAAGCATCCGGTGCGTTTGGCATGCAATGGCGAGCCCTCGAGCCCGGTGCTCTTTCCGGCGCATCTATTTGCCCCGCTCATGCGCCTGGAAGGCAAAGACGGCGGAGGCTCGATTTTAAAGGGCTGCGACGAGGTTGCGCTGGTCGAGGCGCGCGCCTACGAGCTGTGGGATGTCGACACCGCCAAGGGGCAGCGTCGCATAACGGAGCATATCGCTGCCTGTTCGTACTTCGATCGTGTGGCGGACTTCATCCAAAACTAGGAGCAATTATGATCATCATCAAAAACGGCGCGCTGGTGACGCCCGATGGGCTTCGTCGCGCCGATCTTGCCATGGATGGCGATAAGATCGTGCGGATCGCTGCGGCGATTGAGCCGGCCGAGGGCGATACCGTCGAGGACGCCGCGGGGTGCTGGGTGTTCCCCGGCTTTATCGATGGACATACGCACATGCAGTGCTGGACCGGCATGGACTGGACGGCCGATAGCTTTGAGACCGGCACGCGCGCGGCTGCCTGCGGTGGCACCACGACCATCGTGGACTATGCGACGGCCGATCGCGGCGTGACCATGCCCGATGCCTTGGCCGAGTGGCATCACCGCGCCGACGGGACCTGCACGTCCAACTACGCCTTTCATATGGCGCTTGCCGAGTGGAACGACCGCAACCGCGCCGACCTTTCGGCCATGCGCGAGGCGGGCGTGTCGTCGTTCAAGACTTACTTTGCCTACGACCACCTGCGCCTGGACGATGCCGAGACGCTCGAGGTGCTCGAGGAGCTCAAGCACCTGGGCGGCATGCTGTGCGTGCACTGCGAGAACGGCACGCTGGTGAATGCGCTGCAGAAGCGCGTGTTTGAGCAGGGGATTCACGGACCCGAGGGCCATGCGCTCAGCCGTCCGGATGTGTGCGAGGCCGAGGCCGTGAGCCGTCTGCTGTATCTGGCACACTTGGCCGGCGACGCTCCGGTCAATGTGGTGCACCTTTCGACCAAGCTGGGGCTCGAGGCTATTCGTGCCGCCAAGGCGCGCGGGCAGAAGAATATCTATGTCGAGACCTGCCCTCAGTATCTGATGCTCGACGATACCTGCTATCTGGAGCAGGGCGAGGACGGCTTTGCGGGCGCCAAGTATGTGATGAGCCCGCCGCTGCGTCATGCGGGTGACCGTGCGGCCCTGCGCGAGGCGCTTGTGGCCGGCGAGATCGATACCATCGCCACCGACCACTGCAGCTTTAACCTGCACGGGCAAAAGGACCGCGGGCGCGACGACTTCCGTGCGATTCCCAATGGCGGGCCCGGTGTGGAGCATCGTCCCGTCGCGATTGCCACGAGTTTTGAGGGGCAGCTGGGCCCCGAGGACCTGTGCCGTCTGATGAGCGAGAACCCGGCTCGCGTCTTTGGCATGTATCCGCGTAAGGGCTGTCTGGCCGAGGGCGCCGATGCCGACGTATGCGTGTGGGATCCGAGCGCGCGTTGGACGATCAGTGCCGCGACACAGCATCAGGCCGTGGACTACACGCCGCTCGAGGGCTTTGAGGCGCACGGCCGCGCCAAGGCCGTGTTCGTGAACGGCGTGCTGGCAGCGCGCGACGGCGAACCCACCGGAGCCCAACCCGGCCGCTACGTCCCCCGCTAGCAGCAAGGATGCCGTGCCCCCTCCGCAGTTGCGGTGAAATACGGACTGTTTGGCCGTCTGGCGGCCGCAAACAGTCCGTATTTCACCGCAACTGCGGAGGGCGGTGCCGGCTACTTGAGGCTGGTGGCGATGATGGGGCGGTCGAGGGCCGCCTCGAAGCGATCTGCCATCGTTGGGTCGGCAAGCTTGTCGGCTTGGTTGAGCATGATGCGGGCATTGTTGAGGTTCAGCATCTGCAACTCGGCATTGAGCACCTGGGCGACCCGCTCGGGCGTGGCAGTGTCGGTGGGCTCGCAGCCGCAGCGCTCGCAGAAGAGCTCGGGGCGGTGGACAACCTCGGCGACGGGCTTGCCCAGCCCCGAGGCGCCGACGACCCAGACAACGTTTGCCGTGCCGGCGGGAATGACCGGCTCCCAGGTGGCGTGCGCCTTGAGCGGGAGTCGCTTGCTGCCGTCTGCCTCGGCCAACACGTAGTCAAAGCGCTGCGCTAGCTCGTCGAGTGGCTCGGCGGGGGAGGAGAGCTTTCCTGTCTCCGGGTCCAGAACACCTGCTTGGCAAATACTCCCGCGGGCAAGTCCCGTGCATGCCTCGCAGGTGCAGCCAGGACCATGCGAGGCCCCCGGCCTCCAGGGCGCGGCGTCCAGGCGTCGGCTCGACCCGTCCCACGGAACGCCGGCGACGGGAAACATGTGCGTGGTGGTGCAGAGGAGCACGCGGCCGCCGGCGCGCATGAGCTCAAGGCCCAGCGTCCTCAGCAACGTCGACTTGCCGCCGCTGCCGATAATCGCGGCAATCCCCGGTGCAATCCCGAGCGCCGAGGCAAGGTTTCCGCTGACCGTTTCCATCTGTTCACCACCGTATAATACTGTGATAATAAATAATCATCAGAGTTGCGGTCGAACCGCTTTTACTCTGCTCAAACCGTAGCACAGGGAGGTGCCCCGGGAATGCTCGTTTATGTTCGCGGCGCCGGCGATATCGCCACGGGCGTCGCCGCTCGCTTGGTGCGCGCCGGCGTGTCGGTCGTCATGGCCGATATCGCGGTTTCCACGTGCATTCGCCGCACGATCAGTTTTTGCGAGGCCATTCGCCTGGGCGAGGTCGAGGTCGAGGGCATTCGCGCTCGCTTGGCACGGATGCCGGCCGAGGCGCTCGAGATTACCCAGGCGGGGGATGTTGCCGTCGTGGTAGACCCCCAGGCCAAAATGCTCGACGAACTGAAGCCCGCGGCTGTGGTCGATGCGATCCTGGCCAAGCGCAACCTGGGCACCACGCGCGACATGGCGCCTGCCGTCATCGCCGTGGGGCCGGGCTTTACCGCGCCGGTCGATTGCGATGCCGTGGTCGAGACCATGCGCGGGCATTTCCTCGGCCGCGTCATTACCCAGGGATCGCCCCAGCCCAACACGGGTGTGCCGGGCATTATCGCCGGCTATGGCAAGGAGCGTGTTATCCACAGCCCCGCCGCTGGCGTGTTTCGGTCCGACCGCGCGATCGGCGACATCGTGAGCGCCGGAGACGTGATCGGCTATGCGGACGATACGCCCATGTGCACGACGATTGACGGATGCTTACGCGGGCTTTTGGCGAACGGCGTGCAGGTGACTGAGGGCTTTAAGTGCGCCGATGTCGACCCGCGCGGCGATGCCAGCTACATCAACTATATTTCGGACAAGGCGACGTCGGTCGGCGGCGGCGTGCTCGAGGCACTCGCTATGCTCACCGATGTCTTTAGAGGATAGAAGGCGGCAATGGAAAAGCTCGATGTTGTGAATGCGGCACTCGCCGCCCTGCGTGCTGGCAAGACGTGCGAGCTCGTGGTCGTGGCCGGCACGGCGGGGTCGTCGCCGCGCGGCGTGGGTGCATGGATGGCCGTCTTTGCCGACGGCGGCCAGGCGGGCACCATCGGCGGCGGCAAGATTGAGCTCTTCGCGCTGGACGAGGCTCGTGTGCTACTGGATGCGGGGCGCTCGCGCCTGGTCCGCTACACCATGGGCGGCGAGAACTCCGATACCGGTATGATCTGCGGCGGAGCCATCTGCCTGTGCTACCTGCATTTGGATGCGACCCAGGCGTCGCTGTTCCAAGAGATTGCCGACGTCTTGGCCTGTCGGCGCATCGGCGACTTTGTCATCGACTTTGAGCCGTTTATCGCGAGCGCGCTCGAGGGCGATGTGGCCGAGTACCATGGCGAGGAATCGCGCCGTACCATTGCGGGCTGCCCCGAGCTTTCGCTGGTGGAGGAGGGGAGCAAGGTCACCTACACCAATGCTGCCTCCGAGATTCCCGCGGCGCACGTTGAGACGCTCTGTCCCGAGGGCCTGACTTATATCTTTGGCTGCGGCCACGTAGGCGCCGCGACGGCTCGCGTGCTCACGGCGGCGGGCTTTGCCGTCGTGGTCTGCGACGACCGCCCCGGCACGCTGACGCCCGAATGGGTGCCCGGCGTCTACGACCGTCGTCTGGTCGATTACAAGAACCTGGGCGAGCAGTGCCCCATCGGCCCGCGCGACCTGGTGGTTGTCGCCACGGCGGGTCACAAGTCCGATATCGACGTGGTGATTCAGGCCATGCGCGCCAAGCCCGCCTATCTGGGCTGCCTGGGTTCGCGCCGCAAGACGGCCTTTGTGCGCGCCCGCCTGGAGCAGGAAGGCTTTACGCAGGACCAGATCGTCGAGCTGCACCTTCCGATCGGCGTTGCCATCGAGGCCGAGGACCCCGAGGAGATCGCCATCTCCATCGCCGCCGAGATGATCCACCTGCGCCGCACCAAACTCGTCCCCCGCAAGCGCTAATCGCATCCCCAACAATTAAGTTGCGGTGAATTACGGATTGTTTAAGCCTGTTAGGCCGCCAAACAGTCCCTATTTCACCGCAACTGCTTTTTGGGATCAATTTGTGCGGGGGAGTTGTGGAGTTGTGCAGGCAGACGAGGTTTTTCTGGAAATACGCACCCAATGCGCGTATAGTACCGATTGTTTTGTCGGCTCCTGCTGCGTCGAGTCCAAACCGCGAAATGCCATGAGCGGCGCGGATGCAGCCAGGAGGCACGAGGACAACCCATCGTGGCCACGCCCCGTGCTTAAAACCCCAAGAAGGAGTGAACAATGGCAGAAGAGAAGTATGTGCCGCGTCTGAAGACCAAGTACAACAACGAGGTCAAGCAGCAGCTTCAGGACAAGTTCCAGTACGAGAACGTCATGATGATCCCCAAGTTTGAGAAGATCGTCGTGAACATGGGTGTCGGCGAGGCCGCTACCGATTCCAAGGCCATCGACGGTGCCGTGCGCGACCTGCGCGCCATCACCGGCCAGCAGCCGATGATCACCCGTGCCCGCAAGTCCATCGCTACCTTCCGCCTGCGCGCTGGTATGCCGATCGGCTGCAAGGTTACCCTGCGTGGCGACCGTATGTGGGAGTTCTTCGATCGTCTGACCTCCGTCGCGATCCCCCGTATCCGCGACTTCCGCGGCATCTCCGCCAAGAGCTTCGACGGCCGTGGTAACTTCTCCATGGGCGTCACCGAGCAGCTCATCTTCCCCGAGATCGACTTCGACTCCGTCGATCACCAGCGTGGTATGGACATCACTTTCGTGACCACCGCCAACACCGATGAGGAGGCCAAGGCCCTTCTGGACGCTTTCGGTTTCCCGTTCAAGAAATAGGTTCACCTGCCCTATAAGCGCCGTTCCCACAAGGGGGCGGCGCTTGGGGCGAACAATACTCTATGTGAGGAGGATATAAGTGGCTAAGACATCGATGATCGTCAAGTGCAATCGCAAGCAGAAGTTCTCTACTCGTGAGTACACGCGCTGCCAGCGCTGCGGCCGTCCGCACTCTGTGTACCGCAAGTTCGGCCTGTGCCGTGTCTGCTTCCGTGAGCTTGCACTCAAGGGCGAGCTTCCCGGCGTTAAGAAGGCCAGCTGGTAAGTCACTACCAGCGTTTCAAGCATCAGTTTGGAACAGGGAAAACGCGCTAAATAGGCTTTGCCGTTAAGGGCGGCGAAGAACCAAGAGCACGTGTTCATCAAGAACGAAGGAGAATCTGTATGAACCTTACAGACCCGATCGCAGATATGCTTACGCGCATCCGTAACGCTAACTCTGTGAACAAGGCCACGGTCTCCATGCCGAGCAGCAAGAAGCTCGTCGAGATCGCTCGTGTTCTGCACGAGGAGGGCTACATCGAGGGCTACGATGTCGAGGACACCGTTCCCCAGAAGACTCTGCACATCACGCTTAAGTATGGTCCCAAGAAGGCTAAGGTCATCAACGGCATCCGCCGCATTTCCAAGCCGGGCCTGCGTAAGTACACCGGCGTTGCCGACATGCCCCGCGTCCGCGGTGGCCTTGGTACCGCCATTATTTCCACCAGCCATGGCGTTATGACCGACCGCGATGCTCGCAAGCACAACGTCGGCGGCGAGATCATCGCTTACGTCTGGTAATTCGGTCGGTAGGTAGAAGGAAAGGAGATCACCGTGTCTCGTATCGGTAATAAGCCTGTCCAGATTCCCGCCGGAGTCGAAGTGGCAGTCAACGGCAACAACGTTGTCGTCAAGGGCCCCAAGGGCCAGCTCGAGCTCGATGTTTTTGAGAAGCTCACCATCAACGTCGAGGACAACGTCCTCACCGTTTCCCGTCCCGACGACGAGCGTGAGACCCGTGCCCGCCACGGCCTCACCCGCGCCCTCATCCACAACATGGTTGTTGGCGTTTCCGAGGGCTTCGAGAAGAAGCTCGAGCTCGCCGGCGTCGGTTACCGCGTGCAGCAGAAGGGCAAGAACCTCGAGTTCTCCCTGGGCTTCTCGCACCCCGTGATCGTCGAGGCTCCCGAGGGCATCACCTTCGAGGTTCCCGACAACACCCACGTGAACGTCAAGGGTATCAACAAGCAGCAGGTCGGTCAGATCGCCGCTGAGATCCGCGGCCATCGTCCTCCCGAGCCTTACAAGGGCAAGGGTATCCACTATGTTGGCGAGCACATCCGCCGCAAGCTGGGTAAGGCCGCCAAGTAGTCGTAACCGACTCACTCGCATAAGACCAGCACCCCGTTAGGTGCTGGCAAGATCAACCTTTTTAGGAGTTTACGTATGAACAAGCATAAGGCGAAGCTGGAAGGCCTCAAGCGTCGTCAGCGTCGTGTTCGCGGCAAGGTCTCGGGTACCGCCGAGCGTCCGCGTCTTCGCGTGACCCGTACCAACGCCAACATCTATGCCCAGATCATCGACGACAGCAAGGGCTCCAGCCTGACGCTCGTCTCCGCCTCGACCCTCGAGGCCGAGTTCAAGGGCACCCACACCTCGAACAAGGAGGCTGCGGAGAAGGTCGGTCAGCTCGTTGGCAAGCGTGCCATCGAGGCCGGCATCACCAAGGTCGCTTTCGATCGTGGTGGCCGTATCTACCATGGCCGCGTCAAGGCCCTCGCCGACGGTGCTCGTGCCGCCGGTCTCGAGTTCTAGGAGGTATGTAGCACATGGCTCGTAATCAGAAGCAGCAGCGCGAGGCCTCCGAGTTCGAGGAGCGCGTCGTTTACATCAACCGCGTGTCGAAGACCGTCAAGGGTGGTCGTCGCATGAGCCTCGTCGCTCTCGTCGTCGTTGGCGACGGCAAGGGCAACGTCGGCGTTGGCATGGGCAAGTCCGCTGAGGTGCCCATGGCCATCTCCAAGGCGTCTCTCGATGCCAAGAAGAACATGTTCCACGTGCCGGTGACCGATCAGGGCACCATTCCGCACGAGGTTCTCGGCCACTTTGGTGCCGGCCGCATCATCATCAAGCCCGCTGTCGAGGGTACCGGCGTTATCGCCGGCGGCGCTGTGCGTCCCCTCTTTGAGCTTGCTGGCATCAAGAACGTCCTGTCCAAGTCCCTCGGTACCGACAACGGCCTCAACATCATCAAGGCTGCCGTCGAGGGCCTCAAGGAGCTCTCCAGCCCTGAGGACGTCGCGGCTCGCCGTGGCCTGACGGTCTCCGAGATGTTCGTCGGTAAGGAGAACTAAGCATGGCTGACACCATCAAGATCAAGCAGGTCCGCAGCACCAACGGTTGCAAGCAGGACCAGGTCCGTACTGTCCGTGCCCTCGGTCTCCACAGGATCCGCGAGGTTCGCGAGATTGCTGACAACGAGTCCGTCCGCGGCATGATCTTCAAGGTCAAGCACCTTGTCGAGATTGTAGAGGAGTAGCAAATGCAGCTTCACGATCTTACTCCCGCGCCCGGTTCCACCAAGAACCGCAAGCGCGTCGGCCGTGGCAATTCTTCGGGTCACGGCACCACTTCTGGCCGCGGTCAGAAGGGCCAGGGTTCCCGCTCTGGCGGCACCAAGGGTGCCGGCTTCGAGGGTGGCCAGACTCCGCTGGCCATGCGCCTTCCCAAGCTTCCGGGCTTCCGCAACCCCCGTCGTATCGAGTACACCGCTGTTAACGTTGAGCGTCTCGAGCGCAAGTTCGAGGACGGCGCTGTGATCGACGGTGCCGCTCTTAAGGCCGCTCGCATCACCAAGAGCGAGTTCGAGCCCGTCAAGGTGCTCGGCAATGGTGAGCTCACCAAGAAGTTCACGGTCAAGGTCGACAAGGTCAGCGCTTCTGCGCAGGCCAAGATCGAGGCCGCCGGCGGAAAGGTCGAGCTGCCGTGCTAAATGGTCTTAAGAATGCTTTCCGCATCAAAGAATTGCGCGAAAAGATTCTTTTTACCATAGCTATGCTCGTCGTGTACCGCATTGGTGCGCACGTTCCTGTGCCCGGCATTCCCTTCCAGGGGATGCTGGGCCTTTTCTCGACCGATAACAATTCGGTCGCCGCAGGTGCTATGGCCCTCCTGAATCTTTTCTCTGGCGGCGCGTTGAGCTATGTGTCGGTGTTTTCGCTGGGCATCATGCCTTACATCACCAGCTCGATCATCCTCCAGATGCTCCAGGCCGTCGTGCCTTCCCTGCATGAGCTTGCCCGCGAGGGCGAGGTCGGTCAGACCAAGATTACGCAGTATTCGCGTTACCTCACCCTGGCTCTGGCAATCCTCAACTCCGTGGGTTACCTCTTCCTCTTTAAGAGCTTCGGCATCAGCTTTAATGGCGCCGGCGCTCCCGAGATCATCTTCGACCTCATGATCGTCGGTACGCTCACCGCGGGCGCTATGCTGATCATGTGGATTGGTGAGCTCATCACCCAGCGCGGTATCGGCAATGGCATGTCGCTGATCATCTTCGCGAACATCATGGCCGGTCTGCCGCAGGCTATCTTCTCCAGCACCGAGGGTAACGCCGGTGGCATCATCACCATGGTGATCATCTGCGCCATCATCCTGCTGGTTATCCCGCTGATTGTTTTCCTTGAGCGCGGCCAGCGCCGCATTCCGGTCTCCTACGCTAAGCGCGTCGTGGGCCGTCGCATGATGGGTGGCCAGACCACCTATCTGCCCATCAAGGTCAACACCGCGGGTGTCGTGCCGATCATCTTCGCTTCGGCGCTGCTGTACTTCCCGGCCCAGATTGCCGTGTTCTTCCCCGGCATCGGCTGGATTCAGGCAGTTGCCTCTGCGCTTTCGACCGGTTGGCTCAACTGGGTGCTTAACGTTGTCCTCATCGTGTTCTTCGCGTACTTCTACACCTCCATGGTGTTTAACCCCGATGACACGGCCGACAACCTTAAGAAGCAGGGCGGCTTTATTCCGGGCGTCCGTCCGGGTAGGGCTACCGCGGCCTACATCAAGAACGCGCTCAACAAGATCACGCTTCCCAGCGCTGTCTTTTTGGCGCTCATCGCCATCGTGCCTTCGATCATCTTCTCCTTCACGGGTAACCATCTGATCCAGGCGTTTGGCGGCACGTCCATCCTCATCATGGTCGGCGTCGTGCTCGACACGGTCGATAAGCTCGAAGGCCAGATCAAGATGTATGATTACGATGGATTCTTTAAATAGGCTAGAGGAGGATTGCTCATGAACCTCGTATTGCTCGGAGCTCCGGGTGCCGGTAAGGGCACCGTCGCACAGGAGCTCGTCGCCGAGTTTGGCGTCGCTCACATTTCCACGGGCGACCTGCTGCGTGCTGCCGTCAAGGGTGGCACCGAGCTTGGTATTCAGGCTAAGAAGTACATGGACGCTGGCGAGCTCGTTCCCGACCAGCTCGTGATCGACCTTGTCAAGGAGCGCCTTGCCGCCGATGACGCCCAGCAGGGCTTTATCCTCGACGGCTTCCCGCGCAACACTGCTCAGGCTGTGACGCTCGATTCCGAGCTCTCCGCCATGGGTCGCGAGATCGACTGCGCCCTTCTGGTCGACGTGGCCCCCGAGGTCATCATCGATCGTCTGTCTTCGCGTCGCACCTGCCGCGCCTGCGGTTACACCGGCACCGCTGCCGATGCCACCTGCCCCAAGTGCGGCGGCGAGATGTATCAGCGCGACGACGACAAGCCCGAGACCATCAAGAACCGTCTCGACGTCTACGAGAAGTCCACGAGCCCGCTCGTCGACTACTATCGTGGCCAGGGTCTGCTCAAGTCGGTCAACGGTGATCAGGCTCGCGAGACCGTGTACGGGGATGTCAAAGAGGCTCTCGGTCTATGATCAAGATTAAGTCTGCAACGCAAATTGAGCAGATGAAGAAGGCAGGAGCGCTATCTAAGATGGCGCTCCGCCACGTTGGGGCCATGGTTCGCCCCGGTGTGTCGACCTTCGAGCTCGATCAGCTCGCGGAGCAGATTATCCGCATGCATGGCGGCACCCCGGCCTTTAAGGGTTACGGCGGGTTCCCCGGAACCATTTGCGCATCAATCAACGATGCCGTGGTCCACGGTATTCCCAACCCCGACATGATCCTGCGCGATGGCGATATCATCTCCATCGATACGGGAGCTATTGTCGACGGTTGGGTCGGCGATAACGCTTGGACGTTTTTCGTCGGCACGCCCACGCTCGAGGCCAAAGCCCTGTGCGAGGTTACGCGCGATTGCCTAAAGGCTGCCATCGAGCAGGCTGTTCCCGGTAACCATATCGGGGACGTCGGCTATGCCGTTCAGTCCCTCGCCGAGTCTCACGGTTACGGCGTGCTTCGCGATTACGTGGGGCATGGTATTGGCCGCGTGATGCACGAGGACCCCAATGTTCCAAATTATGGAAAGAAGGGGAGAGGCGTTCGCCTTCAGGCTGGTATGGTCATCGCCATCGAGCCGATGGTTACGATGGGTTCCAATCATGCTAGCACAGGCTCCGATGGTTGGATCGTTACGACCAACGACCATCTGCCCGCCGCGCACTACGAGAACACCGTCGCCATTACCAATGACGGTCCGGTGATTCTTACCACGGATGCTCAGGGTTCCTGGTGTTCCTTGCAAGGCGGTGAAATGTAGGGCTTGCGTTAAATGCACGCCTTAACATTTCAAATGTAACAAGTCCCACGTAGTTGTGGAGCCATTACGAAGATATTACGATGCGTGGATACGTATTGTAGAATACTCAATCGCTGTCGTTTTCTAGAGAAAGATGATTGCTTGTGAAGAAGGAAGACGCAATTGAGCTCGAGGGTACGGTAAAGGAACCGCTGCCCAACGCCATGTTTAAGGTCGAGCTCGAGAACGGTCATTCGGTTCTGTGCAACATTTCTGGCAAGATTCGAATGAATTACATCCGCATTCTCCCCGGTGACAGGGTTGTCGTGGAGCTTTCCCCGTACGACCTGACCCGCGGTCGCATCACCTATCGCTATAAATAGCGACACGCATACACGCTCTTTTCCGACTGCAGGCTTAGCTCAACCTACGGTCGGTTTGCGTGTGAAGACCAGCCATAGTTTTAAACGCCTGCGGCTGGGCGAGTAGATAGTAGGGAAGTAGTTTGAGCGCTACCGAAAGGAAGAACGATGAAGGTACGTCCTTCGGTCAAGAAGATGTGCGATAAGTGCAAAATCATTAGGCGCCACGGCAAGGTCCTCGTCATTTGCGAGAACCCCCGTCATAAGCAGCGTCAGGGTTAAGAGAGGAGACTACGTTGGCCCGTATTAATGGTGTCGACCTCCCGCGTGAGAAGCGCGTTGAGATCGGTCTGACCTACATTTACGGCATCGGCCGCACCACTGCGACGAAGATTTGCGTCGAGTGCAACGTTAACGTGGACACGCGCGTTAAGGACCTCACCGAGGATGAGGTTAACGCCATCCGCGATTATATCGATAAGAATCAGATCATGGTTGAGGGCGACCTCCGCCGTGAGCGCAACCAGAACGTCAAGCGCCTTATGGACATCGGCTGCAACCGCGGCCTTCGTCACCGCAAGGGCCTCCCGGTCCGCGGCCAGCGCACCCACACTAACGCTCGTACCCGCAAGGGCCCGAAGCGTCAGATCGGTGCTAAGAAGAAGAAATAAGGAGCGCTAGATAGATGGCTACTGCTAAGAAGAACGTTCGCGCTGCCCGTCTGAAGCGCGCGGACCGTAAGAACATTTCCGTGGGCCAGGCTCACATTCGTTCTACGTTCAACAACACGATCGTTTCGATCACCGATCCCCAGGGCAACGTCATTTCCTGGAAGTCGGCTGGCCAGGTGGGCTTCAAGGGCTCCCGTAAGTCCACGCCGTTCGCTGCCCAGATGGCTGCCGAGGCTGCTGCCAAGCAGGCCATGGAGCACGGTATGAAGAAGGTTTCCGTCTTCGTCAAGGGCCCCGGCTCCGGTCGTGAGACCGCCATCCGCTCCCTCCAGGCTGCTGGCCTCGAGGTCTCGAGCATCCAGGACAAGACCCCCATTCCGCACAACGGCTGCCGCCCCAAGAAGCGTCGCCGCGTGTAACTGAAAGGATCGTATCAATATGGCAATCGACAGGACTCCTGTTCTTAAGCGCTGCCGTCAGCTCGGGATCGATCCCGCTGAGCTCGGTTACAGCAGCAAGAAGGAATCTATCCGTCAGCCCAAGCGCCGTCGCAAGGAATCTGAGTACGGCATGCAGCTGCGTGAGAAGCAGAAGGTCAAGTTCATCTATGGCGTTCTGGAGAAGCAGTTCCACGGCTACTTCAACAAGGCCCGTAAGATGAACGGCGTCACCGGTGAGAACCTCATGATCATCCTTGAGTCTCGCCTCGACAACGTCGTCTTCCGTCTTGGCTTCGCCCGCACCCGCAAAGAGGCTCGTCAGTCCGTCCGTCACGGTCACTTCACCGTGAACGGCAAGCGCGTGGACATCCCGTCCTACCGCGTCAAGGCCGGCGACGTCGTCGCTGTCGGCGAGAAGTTCCGTGACCTCCTCCCCATCAAGGAGGCCCTGATTTCCTCCGAGCGCTTTGAGGTCCCTGGCTGGCTCGAGGTCGATATCGAGAAGCTGTCTGGTAACGTGCTCGCTCTGCCGACGCGTGAGCAGATCAGCGGTGATATCAACGAGCAGCTCATCGTCGAGCTCTACTCTAAGTAGTCCATCCGGGCTGCTGAGGCTGGAGGTAATACATGTCAGAATTCATTAGGCCTCAGGTTCAGGTCGAAGAGATTAACGAGACCTCTGCTCGTGTCTCCGTCGAGCCGCTCGAGCGTGGCTACGGCGATACGCTGGGTAACTCGCTTCGTCGTGTTCTTCTGTCCTCGCTCGAGGGTGCCGCCGTCGAGGCCATTCAGATCGATGGTGCGCAGCACGAGTTCATGACCATCCCTAACATGGTCGAGGATGTCACCGACATCGTCCTGAATGTCAAGGGTCTTGTCTTCAGGGCTCTCGGCACGACCGACGAGGCGACCGCCACCATCTCGGTTGACGGCCCCTGCGAGGTCACCGGTGCGGACTTCTTTATTCCGTCCGAGTTTGAGCTAGTCAACCCCGAGCAGCACATTGCTACGCTCACCGAGGGTGGCCATCTCACCATGAGCATGCGCATCGGCTATGGCCGCGGCTATGTCTCTGGCGAGGCTAACAAGCGTGACAACGATCCCATCGGTGTGATCAACGTCGACTCGCTGTACTCGCCGGTGTCCCGTTGCGCCAAGCTCGTTGAGGCTTGCCGTGTCGGCCAGCATACCGACTACGACCGCCTTGTCCTCGAGATCGAGACCAACGGTTCCATCGCCCCGCGCGACGCCGTGGTCCAGGCTGCCAATATCATCAACCAGCATATGGCCGCCTTTATGAACCTTGCCGAGACCCCCGAGGTCGAGGAGGAGGCTTCGATCTTCGCTCCCGAGGTCACCAACGACAACGCCGAGCTGGACAAGCAGATCGAGGATCTGGACCTTTCCGTCCGTTCCTACAACTGCCTTAAGCGCGCCAGCATTCACTCGGTCCGTCAGCTCGTTGAGTTCTCGGAGAACGATCTGCTCAACATCCGTAACTTCGGTGTTAAGTCGATCGAGGAAGTGAAGGACAAGCTTGAGTCCATGGGCCTGAGCCTGAAGGCTTAATGCTTCGCATATTTGAGGAGAAACTAGACCATGCGTCATAACGTTAAGAAGGGCCTGAAGCTCGGCACCGATGCGAGCCACACCAAGGCCATGAAGAAGAGCCTTGCTAAGGCCCTCTTCGAGAACGACCGCATCAAGACCACCGAGACCCGCGCTAAGGCGCTGCGTTCGGTCGTCGATCCGATCATCACCTGGGCCAAGAAGGGCGACCTGCACTCTCGTCGTCTGGCTATCGCCAAGCTCGGCGATAAGCAGCTCGTTGCCGAGATCTTCGACAAGGCTGCTCAGGGCATGTGGCAGGACCGCAACGGCGGTTACACCCGCATCATGAAGCTCGGTAACCGCAAGGGCGACAACGCTCCCATCGTTATCATGGAGCTCGTCACCGAGCCTTGCACGCCTAAGGCTAAGAAGGCTGCTCCGGCCCCCAAGAAGGCCGCTGCTCCCAAGAAGGTCGAGGCTGTCGAGGAGGCTCCTGCTGAGGAGACCGCTGAGTAGACAATCCGTCTGCATAGGCTATATTCGAGGGGTACGTTCGCGTACCCCTCTTTTTTTGTCGCGATACCGTTGCTTGTTTGTTGGGAGCGCCCATGACTGCGCCGTCTGATTTCAATTCGATTTCCGAGCTTGACGCCACACTCGTATTTCGCGTGGCCTATGATGGCTCGTCGTATAGCGGATTTGCCGAGCAGCCGGGACAGACGACGGTTGCGGGTGAGCTACGTCGAGCTATTGAGACGCTCCTGCGCCGTCCGATCGACCTGACGTGTGCGGGACGTACCGATGCCGGCGTGCATGCGGTGGCACAGTTTATCAGCGTGCCCGTAACGGACGCTGAGTTGGCTTTGACGCGCCGTAGGTGGCTGAGGGCCATGGATGCCCTCCTGCCCAAAGATATCGCCATAAACGAGGTCTACAAGGCCCGTAAAGGCTTTTCTGCACGCTTTGATGCGTGTTCCCGTACGTATACGTACCGTATTGCCGATCGCGACGCGCGCCCTGTGCTTTCGCGCGGTGCGGTGTGGTGGCATCGCTACCCATTGGATGTTGAGGCGATGTCTGCGGCCTGTCCCGCGCTGCTGGGCGAGCAGGACTTCAAGAGCTTTTGCAAGGTGGCGTCTGCCGTGGGCAAGCCCACGCACCGCTGCGTGATGCGTGCCGAGTTTGGCCATGAGGTTGCGTTTGGCGAGGACATCCTGACGTTTACCATCGAGGGCAATGCGTTTCTGCATTCGATGGTCCGCACGATCGTGGGCACGCTTGTCGAGATTGGCATGCATCGCCGTGAACCCGAGTGGATGCGCGAGGTCATCGATGCTTGCGACCGTACCGCTGCGGGCCCCACGGCTCCTGCCTGCGGCCTTACGTTTATGGGCGTGGATTACGATCCCGCCGAGCTTGTCGTGCTCGACTAGGGGAGGGCTCGGCGCGTCGTGCGTCGGCACCTGTCATCTGTGGGCTGCGCGTGTGCAACATCTGTTCTTGGCGTGCAATACAACCGGTGTCTCATTGCTTTTATTGCCGGGGTGTACCATGAACGACAGTTTGATTCACTGCTGTCGAGAGGACGGATAACTTGGTTCGACGTGGCTCGCATCCGCGACTTTCGGTGATCCTTGTGGTAGAAGGTTCGCCCAGCTATGCGATGCGTGCGCTCGAGAGTATCCAGAACCAAGACCTCTACGATTTGCAGATTGTCGTTGTCTGCCGCGATGCTGCGCCCGGTGTGCGCCATTCGCTTCAAGTTGCTGCCGACAGGGACATCCATATTGATTTGATTGACGTCGAGGACGCGAAGCGCGGCGCTTGTCTTCGTGCCGGTTTTGCTGCCTCGCGCGGCTCTCAAATCATCGCTATGAACGCCGATGAGTGGTTTGCTCCGCAGTCCCTTTCCAAGATGGTCAATATCGCGTGCGATACTACGGCAGACATAGTGCTCCCCACGGTGTCGCTCGACCGCTATGATGCACATCGAGAGCGCCATTCGCGCGTCTTGGATGCTGCTCATATTTCCATTGATAGCAAATCTTCGATGGTGGCCGGGCTGCCTCAGTTGATTTTAGGCGGCCTAGTCGTTCAGACCTCTGGTGTGATGTACAGCCGCTCGCTGTTTGAGGCATGCCTTTTGTGCGACAAGGTGTTTCGCACAGTTGGGTTTATGGCATGCGCGCTTTCGCAGACACGATGCGTGTCCGGCTGCGGCGATGCTTGTTTCCACACGGCGGCACCTAAACTTACAGATGCCTTTGATCCCACCATGTATGCCAAGGTATCCGATGACACTCGAGCGCTCGACGAGCTTGCGGACTCACTCTCGGAAGCAGACAGCGGTGGTCGGCTCAAGCTGGCAAGCCAAAAGTTCTACTTTGCCGGACTGGTCGCCTGCATCGAGAATTTGTGTCTGAGCCCGCATGGGGTGTCGTCAATCGAGCGTTCCGCCCGCATGCGTGATATGCTCGATGCGCCTCGAACCCGTCAGATGGTCGCCGCGCTCAAGGATAACCATCGGGGGCTCGGTCTGTTGTTTGGGCCGATCGCCAGCGCCAAGCCCGCGCGCTGCGTGATGTGTACGCATCTGGCAGCTTTTCTTAACCGGACGGGCGCAAAAACCGCCTAAACGGCTCATTTCGAAACAAACTTGCATAGAATTGTTTCGAAATGCGTTCTTATACACAAAAGCCTTCAAATAGCGTTAAACTATTCAATCACTGATTGATTGTCTCCGCCATCTTTTGGAGAGAGGGTTTGTATGGCTAAAAAACGCAATGGGCGCCAGGATGCCATTAGAGATATTGTGCGCAATAAGGACGTCCGAACGCAGCGCGTGCTGGTCGATGAGCTCCGCGCTATGGGCTTTGATTGCACGCAGGCGACTGTCTCTCGCGATATTGCCGACATGGGGCTGCGTAAGCTCCCTGAGGGCATCTATGTTCTGGCAGAGGACCTGCACCTGCAGCGTATGGTTTCCGAGCTTGTAACGGGCGTTCTGCGTACCGATAATCTGGTTATGATCAAGGCTCAGCCTGGCACGGCTTCCGGCATCGCCGCCGCCGTTGATGCGGCAGAGTTGCCCGATGTGCTTGGCTCGCTTGCCGGCAACGATACGATTTTGGTTATTGCCCAGACGGCCGAGGACGGCGAGCGTCTTGAGGCGCTGATCAATAAGCTGAGCAATTCTCGCAAGTAGGCGTGCGGGTCGTGCGCTCGGCACTGTGCGCGTGACATGGTGGCTTGTAAGGGGTATCGACGTTGGTCGGTACCCCCCTTTTTTGTTTGCCGGTATAAAGACCGTCCACCAGGTCACTTTAAATTAAAAGGCCCCCGAGCACTTTAATAAGCTGCTCGGGGGCCTTGTTGCTAATGGCCGGATGAATTTCTAGCCGACCGTATCGTCAGGCGTGGGCGAGGGGTCGGGAGTGGGCGTAGGCGTGGGCGTAGGCGTGCCGCCATCGCCGCCGGTCGAACCACCAGTGGAGCCGCCCGTCGAGCCACCGGTCGTTCCGGTGCCGCCGGTGGTGTCGCCGCCCGTGGTCTCGGTCGTCGTGGTCGTCGTGGTAGTCGTTGTGGTGGTTTCCTCTTCGTCCTCGTTCTCGTCCTTGTCGTCGTTCTCCGTCTTCTTGGTGTTGTTGGTGCCGTAGAACTTCCAGACGCTGTTGTTCTTGTAGGTGGGCGCCGTTCCGGTCGCAAACTCCTCGCGCTCGGTACCGGTCAGAACGGTGTTCATAAACCGCTTAAAGACAGGCAGGTTGGTGCTGTCGCCCAGCAGGTCCGTGCCGTATTTTTGGATGGGGATCTCACCTGCGGAATAGCCGGTCCACAGGGCGCACGCCAGCTGCGGGGTATAGCCGCAGAACCACAGGTTGGTGGTGTTGTCGGTGGTGCCCGTTTTGCCGGCATAGGGCTGGTTGACGCTCAGGGCGCCAGCAGCACCTGTACCGCTGCCCTGCATGACGCCGGACAGAACATCGGTGACCGCGGCGGCCTCGCCCTCGGTAAGCACCTGTGAGGGATTGTCCGTGTGCTGGTACAGCACCGAACCGGTACGAGAGTCAATCTCGGTGATGGCGATCGGCTGACGATAGTAGCCGCCGTTGGCAAACGTCGCGTAGGCGGCGGCCATCTCGAGCGGCGAGATCGAGCCAGTGCCGAGCGTCATGACGGGAACGTCCTCGATGTTGTCCTTGGCGGGATCGATGCCGAGCTTTTTGACGAGCGAGATGATCTTGCTGTTGCCGACGGCTTCCGCCACCTGGATGTAGCCGGTGTTGGAGGAGTATGCCGTCGCCTGCTTAAGCGTGATGTTGCCATAGCTATGGTTGGCGTAGTTTTGGACCTCGGTCGTGGTGCCCTTGGCCTTGAGCGGCGAGTTGCAGTTGAGGGTGACGTTGGGGTTCATGCCGTTTTGGATGGCAGTTGCCAGCGTAAAGGCCTTGAAGGTGGAGCCGACGGGACGCTTGGCCGTGGCATGGTTTACGTGGTTCTCGTCGGCGTTGTAGTCGTAGCCGCCCACCATGCACTTGATGTAGCCGGTCTTGGGATCGACGACGACCATGCCCATGTCCAGGCCGTCGAGCGAGAGCGTGTCGAGCTGCTCGCGAACGGCATTCTCTGCCACCTGCTGCATCGTGGGGTCGATGGTGGTCTTGACGGTCAGGCCGCCCTTAAAGAGCACGTCGGTCGAGAACTCCTGCTCCAGCAGCTGCTTAACATAGGCGACAAAGTAGGGCTGCGAGTATACATCGACGCCGCTGCCCGAGATTTCGGTCACGTTGAGGGTGATGGGCTCGGCCTGTGCGGCATCGTGCTCCTCCTGCGTAATGTGGCCCAGACGCAACATGTTGTCGAGGACCTTGTTGCGACGGGACAGCGCCAGGTCGGGGTTGACCGTGGGGTCGTACTGCGAGGGCGAGTTGGGAAGGCCGATGAGCAGCGCGGCCTCGCTCAGGGTGAGGTCGGCGGCGCTCTTGGACAGATAGGTCTCGGCTGCGGCCTCGATGCCGTAGGCGCCGTGGCCGTAATAGATGGTGTTGAGGTACATCATGAGGATCTCGTCTTTGGAGTACATATCCTCCATCTTTACGGCGATGTAGGCCTCGCGTACCTTACGCTCGATGGTCGAGTCGAACTGCTCCTCCTGCAGGATGGTGTTGCGCACCAGCTGCTGGGTGATAGTCGAGGCGCCTTCGTGCCCGCCGCCGAGGGTTGCCACCGCAGCACGCGCGATACCCCACAGGTCGATACCGCCGTGCTCGTAGAAGCGCTCGTCCTCGACGTCAACGGTGCCCTGCAGCACGTAGGGGGAGACCTCGTCCTTGGTGATGGACTTGCGGTTTTGCGTGTAGAAGCTCGCGATCTTGTTGCCGTTGCAGTCGACGATCTCGGTGGGCTCGCTCACCAGATACGCATTGGCGTCGGTGTAGTCGGGCAGATCGGACAGCCAGCGGTTGACGTTGCCGACCATGCCGATGCCAAATGCCACGCCCGCGATAAGCAAAAAGCCCAAAAACGAGAGCAGGATTATGGGCAGGGCATGCGTCTTTGAACGGCTGCGTCCCTGTCGTTGGCGAGGACCCATATATTGACCTCCAGGTATGTCGTGCCCGACGGCGGATGTGCCGTCGGGGCAGGATGGACATAAGTTATTACACGATAAACCAAACGGGGTGCGCGAGGCCTCGTGTATGCTGGAAGGCGGCATTTTTCAGAGTGAATGCATACCTTGGTAAGGAGTTTGTCGATGGCGATTCGGACGATGGGGCCGAGCGGACAACACAAGACTGGATTGGATGCTGCCGGTGCGGCGCTGCCCGAGCTGCTGGCGCCGGCGGGCGGGCTCGACCAGATGCTTGCGGCCATCGCCGCGGGCGCCGATGCCATCTATGCGGGGTTGGGCGGCTTTAACGCCCGTGTGAGCGCCCATGGCTTTACGGATGACGAGTTTGTGCGCGGTTGTGCCGTGGCGCATGCCCATGGCGCGCGCGTGTACGTGACGCTCAACGTGTTCGTGTTTGACGATGAGTTATCCGACGCGGTGGTGTTGGGAGCTCATGCACTGGAGCTGGGCGCCGATGCTCTGATTGTGGCCGATGCCGGGTTGGCCTGCGTGCTGCGCGCGGCGATTCCCGGGGTCGAGATTCACCTGTCTACGCAGGCGGGCGCTCATAGCGAAGGCGCCGTGCGGCTTGCCGCCGATGAGCTGGGAGTCGAGCGCGTGACGACGGCACGCGAGCTGACGGTCGACGAGATTGCGGCGCTATGTGCCACGGGCGTGCCCATCGAGGTATTCTGCCACGGTGCGATTTGCATCGGCTATTCGGGGGCGTGCGAGTTCTCGGCCCTGCGGCGTGGGCGCTCGGCGATGCGCGGCGACTGCACGCAGCCGTGCCGTCTGGCGTACGACCTGGTGGACGAGGCGGGGCAGAGCGTTGTCGCCGTCGAAGGGGATCGCCTGTTGTGCCCGCGCGACTATCTGGGTATTGCGCATCTGCCCGAGCTTGTAGATGCCGGCGTGGCGTCGCTCAAGATCGAGGGGCGCATGAAGAACCCCGATTACGTATTCAACGTGGTGCGGGTGTGGCGCCGGGCACTCGATATGCTGCGCGACGGCGCGTGGGACCCCGATGCCGTGGAAGAGCTTGAACGCGAGCTGGGGAGGTCGTTTAACCGTGGGTTTACCGATACGTACCTGCGAGGGCGTTCGGGTGCCGAGCTGATGAGCTTTGAGCGCGCAATTAACCAGGGCGTGCGCGTGGGGCGTTTGGTCGCTGTGGGCCACGAAGAGGTGACCGTTGAGCTCGACGCCGCCGTGGCGGCGGGTGACACGCTCGAGATTCGGTTCTATCCGGGTGTCGACGCGCGTCCCGATGTGCCCAAGCGCTGGCCGCAGGTGCCCTGCCCGGTGGATGCCGCAGCGGGGAAGCGCGTCGTCGTGCATTGTAAGCGTAAAGTGGACGTGGGCTGCGAGGTGTACCTGATTCGCAGCGCCGGCGTGTTGGATCAGACGGCGGCAGTGTTGGAGCGCATGCGGGCCGAGGCGGATGCGATTGCGCCCGTTGCGCGTGCCGTTGAGGTGCTGCCCTTTGAGGGCGTTGCGATGGATGGCGGTGCGTCCACGGAGTTGGTGGAGTGCGCGGTTCCCACTCGCATGGTTTTTGCTTGGCAGCTGATTGATGCCGACCCGCGCGGAGAACTTGATTTGTCCGACGCCGTTGTGGTGCTTGACGAGGTGTGCCGCACGGGTGACGCTGACTGGACCCGCTCACTGATACAGCGTGCCGGGCGCGTCGTCTGCCGCAACCTGGGACAGGTGGTGATCGCTCGCGAGCTGGGCGTGACGTTTGACGTGGCGGCGCCGGTGTTCTGCGCGAATCGGGCCACGCTTACCTGGCTGCGCGGACTCGGTGCGGGGCGGGTGTGCTTGCCGGCGGAGTTGCTCGGCAATGATGCGGAGCGTATTGCCGAACTGGCCGCTGAACCCGGCGTCTTGGGTCCGGTCGACGCCGACCGTCCCGAGCTTATGGTGTGCGAGCACTGCCTGCTGACCGCCGAGGGCGTCTGCGCCACCGATGCGACGGGACAGGTTCGTTGCCGCGACTGCTTGCGTCGTCGGCAGGTACGCTATCTGGTCGAGCGTGACGGTACACGTCTGCCAGTTGCCATTGACGCATGCGGCAGGACGAGGATTTTCCTGTCGTAGGTGCCGCGTCGCGTCAGTTTGTTATCATAAGAGAGTTTATGGACTTCCAGCACCGCCGTTTTCGGCGAGGGTGCTATAGCAAAAGGAGGATACCCAATGCTGTCTGTTGACGAGCAAATGCGTATCATCACCTCGGGCGCCGCGCAGATCGTTCCCGAGGCCGACCTTCGCAAGAAGCTTGAGAAGGGCGAGCCCCTCAACATCAAGCTCGGCGTCGACCCCACCAGCCCCGACCTGCACCTGGGCCACGCCGTGCCGCTGCGCAAGATGCGTCAGTTCCAGGACCTGGGCCACAACGTCACCCTCATCATCGGCAACGGTACCGCGTTGATTGGCGACCCTTCGGGCAAGAATTCCACCCGTCCGCAGCTTTCGCAGGAGCAGATCGAGGCCAATGCCGAGACCTACGTGAGCCAGGCCATGAAGATCCTGGATCCCGAGAAGACCACCATCGTGCACAACGGTGACTGGATCCTTTCGATGGATCTGGCCGGTCTGCTGCAGGTGTGCTCCAAGTTCACCGTCGCCCGCATCCTCGAGCGCGACGACTTTACCAAGCGCTACCAGTCTCAGACGCCGATCGCCCTGCATGAGTTCCTGTATCCCGTGATGCAGGCTTTCGACTCCGTGCAGATCAAGGCCGATGTAGAGATGGGAGGCACCGATCAGCTCTTCAACCTGCTCGCCGGCCGTGAGCTCATGGAGAAGATGGGCATGGAGCCCCAGATCGCCCTCACCATGCCGCTGCTCGAGGGCACCGATGGCGTCCGTAAGATGTCCAAGTCCTACGGTAACTACATCGGCCTGACCGATGCTCCCAAGGATATGTTCGGCAAGACCATGTCCATCCCTGACGAGATGATCGGCAAGTACTATCGTCTGGCGAGCTCCCTCACCCCGGCCGAGGTCGACAAGATCGACGCTGCTCTGGCCGACGGCTCTGCCGATCCCTATGAGCTCAAGCGCGCCCTGGGCCGCGACCTGTGCGACACCTACCACGGCGCCGGTGCCGGCGACGAGGCTCAGGCCGAGTTCGACCGCGTGTTCAAGGAGGGCCAGCTTGCCGACTTCCCCGAGAAGCACGTTGAGCTGACCGTCAACGACGAGGGCCAGATCTACCTCGCAGGCCTGCTTAAGGACCTGGGCCTTTCGGCGAGCGCCGGCCAGGCCCGTCGCGACATTGACGGTGGCGGCGTCAAGATCAACGGCAAGGCGGTGGCTCCCAAGAGCTATAACATCGATCCCAGCGCCCTCAAGCTGGGCGACACCCTCTCCGTAGGCAAGCGCAAGGGCTTTAAGTTGGTCTAACGAGCGAGTTGACCTCACAAGTGCAATAAGGCCGCAGCCGGGAATCCCGACTGCGGCCTTTTTTGGCACTTGGGGACGTTCCTTTTGTGCCGGCACTTTGGGACACTCCTTGTCATTGGTGCAAAGCAACCTCTCCTCATTGCACCAAGTGGCGTGTGCCGTTAAGCGGAGAGGCGTATTGTTGACCCATCGTTTGGGCATACAATGGCTATTGGTCTGCTGCGGTGAAGGTCTGTCCGCTCCGCAGCTGTTTTCTACGGTTAAAGGAGTATGTATGTCCGTTGAGGTCATGAGGTCTGTGATCGAGGCCGCCGAGGGCCGCGTGCCCGTCGACACGCTGTTTATCAATGCGCAGATTGTCGACGTGTATGGCCAGCGTGTGGCGCCCGGCAGCGTTGCCGTCAAGGACGGTGTGATCGTCGGCGTGCTCTACGATGGTCGCGACGATGCCGCCGGCACCTACGAGGCTGCCGAGGTCATTGACTGCCAGGGCCGCTATCTCGCCCCCGGCTTTATCGACGGACATCTGCACATTGAGTCCTCGAACATCCGTCCCGCCGAGTATGCGCGCATGGCGGCGACGCGCGGTACCACCACCGCCATTGCCGACAGCCACGAGATCGCCAACGTGGCGGGGCTCGACGGCCTGCGCTTTATGATCGAGGACGGTCGCCGCGCGCCCATTTCCATCAAGTACATGATGCCCTCATGCGTGCCCGCGCTGCCCGATGAGCAAGCGGGCGCTGTGATTACCGCTGCTGACATGCAGGCGTTTTTTGCCGAGCATCCGGGCGACGTTTTTGGCCTGGGCGAGATGATGAACCTGCCGGGCGTCTTTATGGCCGATCCCGAGACCTGCGCTCGCATCGATGCTGCCAACCAGACGCCGTCCAAGCAGGTCGACGGCCATGCGCCGCTCGTTGCCGGCAAGGACCTCAATGCCTATGCCGCGGCGGGTATTATTGCCGACCACGAGTCGACGATTCCCGAGGAGGCGCTCGACAAGCTGTCTCGCGGCATGTACGTGATGCTGCGCGAGGGTACGTGCAGCCATGATCTGGCCAACCTGTCGCCGATGCTGCTGGAGAATCCCGCGCTCGCCCGCCGCTGCTGCTTTGCGACTGACGACCGCGCTCCTTCCGATGCGCTTGCAGCCGGCATGATCGACAATGCCTGCCGCGTGGCGATTGAGGCCGGTATCGACCCCGTGGTCGCTATCTCTATGGCGTCCCTCTCCACGGCCGAGGCGTTTGGCCTGGATCACGGCTGCCGCGACCCGCACGAGCTCCGCGGTGCGATTGCCCCGGGCAAGCGTGCCGACCTGCTGGTGCTCAATGACCTGACGTTTGCCACGGCTCCGCATCGTGTATATGCCGCCGGTGCCCTGGTGGCGCAGGACGGCACCTTTGTGGGCGAGATCGCACCCGAGATGGCCGAGGTTGCGGCCCTTGCCGATGAGCTGCGCGCCTCCGTTAAGCTGCCGAAGCTTTCGCTCGACGTATTCGACTATGCCTTTAAGCCGGGCGAGGCCGTGATTGACGTGGTGCCGGGCAAGGCCATCACGGGCATGGTTCGTCCCGAGAGCGCCGAGGGCCTGCGCCGTATTATGCTGATCGAGCGCCACGGCCGCGGCGTGTCGCTGCAGGCCGAGGGCGCCGACGGTGACGGCCCCGCTGGCCTGGGACTCGTTGGCAAGCATATCGGCCGCGGCTGGGTGCGCGGCTTTACCATCACGGGTGGTGCCATCGCCTCGACGATCGGACACGACTCGCACAACGTGTGCGTCGTGGGCGACAACGCCGCCGATATGATGGCCGCCGTTGATGCCGTGGGCCAGGGCGGTCACGTGCTGGTGCGCAACGGCGAGGTCGTGGCGCGCATTCCGCTGGCGCTCGGTGGCCTGATGAGCGAGGGCACGGCCGAGGATGTCGCCGCGCAGCACGACGACTTTATGGTCAAGGCGCGTGCCATGGGCATCGAGCCGCCGCTCGACCCCATCATGGGCATCATCTTCCTGCCCCTGCCGGTCATCCCGACGCTCCGCATCCGCCCCGAGGGCATGTTCGACGTTACAACCTTCACCTACGCCGACTAGTCATCGGGGACGTTCTTAAACGACTAGTCATTGGGGACGCTCTTTGGCGGGCTGCCTGACGCCGCGACCGTAGGGCCTCTGGCATGTGTGAGCTATTTGCCAGGTCCTTGTAACGTTTACGCCCGCGGAGTCTTATTTGAGCTCCCTTTGGGTACGTTGGAATCGGATACGCGTTCGATTCCAACAAGCCCGAAGGGAGCTTTTCTATGTTTAAACTGATTGCATCCGATATGGACGGCACACTGCTTGACGAAAACGGCCAGGTGCCTCCCGAGACCTACGAACTGATTCTGGCGCTACACGAGCATGGTGTGCATTTCGCTGCATCGTCAGGTCGTCGCTACGATCGCCTGTGCGAGTTCTTTGCGCCCGTTCGCGACAAGATGGACTTTGTCGCCGCTAACGGCGCCCAGGTCTACGCCGACGGTAAGATGGTAGACCGTGAGGTGTATTCCCACCTGGCGATTCGAAGGCTCGCCCAAGCCGTCAGGACGTTTCCCAATCTGCATCTTGCGCTCTTTGACCGAACCAAGTCCTTCCTGCTCGATGACGAGTGCAAGTTCGTGCGTGAGGTCGATAAGGACCTTCCCAATGCCGAGCGCATTTGGGAGCTGCCCGATCCCAGCGTAAATATCATCAAAGCGAGTATCTTTTGCGACGACAGTGCGGTTATGGACAGCGCGTACGTGCTACAGCGCGAACTTGGTCAGCTCTTTACTTTTGCGCCTTCGGGCAACGCGTGGATCGATGCCATGCAGCCTGGTGTGTCGAAGGCCTCGGGTATCGCGCAGCTCGCGGAGCATTACGGCATTGGTCGCGACGAGGTCATGGCGTTTGGCGACTCGATGAACGACTACGAGATCATTCGCTTTGTCGGCACGGGCTGCGCGATGGAAAACGCGCGCCCCGCGCTCAAGGCGGTGGCCGATCGTGTGGTGGGTTGTAACCGCGACCACGCCGTCCAGCAGGAGCTCCGTCGCGTGCTGGAGAGTCTCTCCTAATCCGGCAGATGGGGACGTTCCTTTTCTGCCGACAGTGGGGGACAGTCCTTGCGGCTTTTTGCGAAGAGTGTCCCCAGTGACTAGTCGTTTAAGAACGTCCCCAATGACTAGGCGAGGGCGTCCATGATGGTGCGGGCGACGCCGTCGTGGTCGTTGTCGTATTCGGTGATGGCGTCGGCGGCCTCGCGATCTTCGGGCTCGGCGTTGATCATGGCCATGCCATGGCCCGCTGCCTGCAGCATGGGGATGTCGTTGATGTTGTCACCGAACGCCCAGGCGTCGGCGAGACGCTCGCCCAGGTGCTCGCATAGCCACGTGAGGGCCGTTCCCTTGGTGGCGCCCTCGCCCATGACCTCGATATTCATGGCGTACGAACGCGTGACCTCAATGCCTCCGAGCGTGTCGAGCTCCGCCGCGATGGCGTCGCGATCGGCCGGGTCGTGCCAGTACATGGCGATGCGTTCGAGCGTCTCGACCTCGTCGATCTTGCTGTCGATATCCATGTCGATCGGTGTTCGTGTGCGCTTGAGCGAAGCTGCGATGTGGGGGTCGCCGCCGCAGAACTCATCCAGGCGCGTGTAGAGCGGGCGGGGGAGGAAGCACTGCCCGTCCGCGAAGATATCGAAGGTCACATCGTGGCCGGCGGCGATGCGGCGGATGCGATGGGCAATGCCGCAATCGAGCGGTCGGCTCAAGATGCGCGTGGCGCGCGAGGCGTCGGTGGGCACATCGTCGTCGAGCTGCCAGACGCTGGCGCCATTGGCGCAGACGGCATAGTGCACGGCGGGATGGGCGAGGATGGGCTCAAAGATGCCCGACAGCGGACGTCCCGTGCAGGGCACAAATTCAATCCCGCGTCGAGCGAGCTCGTCGAGCATCGCCCAGGTGGCATCGCTCATCTGCTTATCGCTCGTCAACAGCGTTCCATCCATATCGGAAAACACAATCATTTGATGCAGCCCTTTCTGCTGGCATAAAAAGCGTGGCCGAGGGCGGTGATGCCCTGGCCACGCTCGGGTTCTATAACGGTCCGCGTCCTATCGGTCGGCGAGTGGCTTGTACTCCAGCGGCTCGATAACCGGACGATAGGCGGGGCGGATGATGCGGTGCGCGCAGAAGAGCTCTTCCATGCGGTGCGCCGACCAGCCGGCCATGCGGGCGACGGCGAACAGCGGCGTAAAGAGCGTCTCGGGCACGCCGAGCATCTTGTAGATAAAGCCCGTGTACAGGTCGATGTTGGCGCAGATAGGCTTGGTCATGCCGTGATCGCGCATCACTTGCGGGGCCAGGCGCTCGATGCGCTCGATGAGCGCGAACTCTTCGCCCAAGTCCTTCTTGGCTGCCAGTGAGCGCGCGTAACGGCGGCAGACCTCGGCGCGCGGGTCGCTGAGCGTATAGACGGCGTGGCCCATGCCGTAGATGAGGCCCGTGCCGTCGAAGGCCTGCTTGTCGAGGATCTTGCCCAGGTAGGCCGCGACCTCGTCCTCGTCCTCCCAGTTGGAGACATGCGCGCGGATGTCCTCGTGCATAGACACGACCTTGGCATTGGCGCCGCCGTGGCGCGGGCCCTTGAGCGAGCCGATAGCCGCGGCGTAGGCGGAATACGGGTCGGTGGCCGAAGACGACAGCACGCGGCAAGCGAAGGTGGAGTTGTTGCCGCCGCCGTGCTCGGCATGCAGCATGAGCATAACGTCGAGCAGCATCGCCTCATCGCGGGTGAACGCCATGCCGCCGCGCAGGACCTGTAGGATGGTCTCGGCGGTGGAGAGGCCGGGCGTGGGGTGCGGCACGTGAACCTCGGAGCCGCGAAGCTTGGCGACCGAGGCCATGTGTGCGAAGGCGGCGATGCGCGGGAGACGTGCGAGCATGGAAATGGCGACGTCGATTTCGTGCTCGGGCGTGATCACGTCTGGTTCGGCATCGAAGGCGTAGAGCAGCAGCACGGCGCGCTGAAGCACATTCATGATGCTCGACGACACCGCGGTCATAGGGAACTCTTTGACGTACTCGTCGCTCAGATGTCTAAAGGCGCCCAGGCGCTCGCAAAAGCCGTCGAGCTCTTCCTTGTTGGGCAGCGAACCCGTGATAAGCAGATAGGCGACTTCCTCGTAGCCGTAGCGATTCTCGGCCTGGGCATTGTTGACCAGGCCTTCGATGCTGTAGCCGCGAAGCGTGAGCTTGCCCTGATCGGGCACGACCTTTCCGTCGACCTTGTTGTAGCCGTGCACATCCGAGATGCGAGTGAGGCCCGCGACCACGCCCGAGCCGTCGGCATTGCGCAGGCCGCGCTTGACATTGTGCTCAACAAACAGGCCCTCGTCATAAGGGTCGGTCGGCAGGCCGTGGTAGAGGCTTTCGCTCTCAGGCGAAATCTGGCGGCTTGCTTCGTAATCCAGAACCAGGCGGCTCAAGTGGTCGTCGAAGCGGTAATAGATTTTCTTGGCGCCGTAGGCCATGCGCGCTCCTCTCCGGGCCGCATCGGGGTGACTTGCATGGGCATGCGCGCGTCAGGCTATCCCCAGCGGCTTGCTCGCTACAGGCGGTACATAAAGTTGAAGACGTCCTCGCGCTGGATGGACACGTTGACGCCCGAAAGCTCGCCGGCCTCGGCCAGCGCCTTCTGCAGCTCGGCGAAGTCGAGCTTGGACTCGGCGGTATCGGCCAGCATGGTCATGGTGAAGATGTCCTCGATAATGGACTGCGTGATGTCGCGGATGTCGACGTTGGCCTCGCCTAGGACACGGGTGACGCCGGCGACGATGCCGGGGCGGTTCTTGCCAAGGACGGTGATGACGATACGGGAGGACGAGATCTCGGCCATGGGAAACCCTTTCGCGTGATTGCGGCGCGCGCGGGGCGCTCCGCTACGGTACAGTGTTCATCATTGTACCTGTCTGGCGCAAAAAAGGCGCGCTCGCTGCGGCGTTACATGCCTGCAACATGAGCGTAAGGGGGAAGGCCGTACGGGGAAGAGCCGTCTGGCGCGTGTCCGGCTCGTGTTGGGTTGATTTCCGATCTCAGCCGAACACATTGAGCGGACAGGCCGTTCCCGCAGTCAGCCGAACGCCTCCGACGGCTGATTCCGAACTGGAAGCGGAGGGCATCCCCGCCCTTCGGTAGGGGATACCGCTCCGCGGCGCATGCCGCGGGCGGCGCCCCTATCGGACCACCGTGACCTCAGTTGGGATGGGCCCAGCACTGCCGCGTACTCGGTGAGCTAGAGCCAACTGTTCGTCTTCACGTCGCGTATGGCGATATTTCGGTCGTCCGGCTCGGTGATGCCGTAGCCGAACGCCTGGAGCGTCTCGATGGACTCCTGGATCCTCTGTTGGAACATGGGACCCGGATCGACCCTCGGCCCGAGGTGCCCGCGCCAAAGGCACGGCGTGGCGCGCAGCATGTTATGGATTTTGGAGATGGGCTCGATGTCGGCGTAGACGTTGAGCGTCGCCATGGCGTCCTTGTGGCCGAGGATCGATTGGAGCGCCTTGATATCGCCGCCTTGGCGGATCCACTGCGTTGCGAACGTGTGGCGAAGGCCGTGGAACGTGATCAGCTCGTCGTTGGTGCCCATGAGGCCGTTGGTCTCCGAGAACGTCTTGAACGCCCTGCGGATATAGCTTGTCGTCGCGAAGGTCGCGCCCGGCTCCGACAGGATGTAGCAGTCCCCGATCTCGACCGCCCCGGTAAGGCCGCGCAAGCGCAGCTTTCCGCAGTCGATCTCGTGGGTCTCCTTCAGGAAGGGGAGTAGGCCGACCGGGTCGATGGGGATACCCCTGGCGTCATGGGTCTTGGTGTCCTTGATGAACGAACCCATTCCCTTCGCGTACGCCACCGAGTGTCTGATCGAGATCAGGCCCGTCTCGAAATCCACATCGCACCACCGAAGGCCGCAGACCTCGCCGATTCGCATCCCCGTGTGCAGGGCGAGTACGACCGCCCTCTAATCCTCGGCGGACCAATCGAGTCCGAACTCCTTTCGGGCATCCTCTTCGCTCATGACTTCGAGAAGGTCTCCAGGTTGGCAACGAAGGGCGAGGCATAGCTGCTCGAGCGTGTTGAAACGAATGCCGCGAATATGCCCTTTTTTAATACGGGACAGGTTCACGGGCGTGGTTCCAATCCTTTCGGCAAGTTCGTTCGAGGAAATCTTTCGCTCGGCCATGATCTTGTCGAGGCGAACAATTACGGGCATGACGTTTCCTTACGCAATCTCGTCGGAGTCGAGGTACAGCTCCCGAGCGTATAGGAAGAGCTGGGAAAGCATGAACAGGACGATGCCGAGAACCAGAGAGGTCCAGTCGAATGATGAAGCGATCTCCTGGGCGCCGACGGCCCCCTCGCCGCCAAACATCGAAACGGAGGTTTCGAGTGAGCCGGCGTAGAGGCTGGTGGCAGCTTGAACAATGAAGAGAATGCCGAGCACCTTCAAGCACGTCGCAGACCCTTTCTTGAAGGGGTCTGCGCTCTTGATCGTCCACACGAGAACGGCGCTGAGGATGGTCGTAGCGATACCGATGACGGCGGGGGCCAATGTCGAGATCGCAAGGGCTGGATACGCGGGGGAGTCTGCAATCACAGGGTTGTCGAGCACTTCGATTGCTGGCTTTAAGGAGAACGCCACTTGTGCGATGGCGGTGACGCAAAGGGCCGCAGAGGCTATCGCACATGCGATGCGGAAGGAATGAAGCCGGGGAGTGCGATTGTCGGAACTCATAATAACCTCCGAAGAATTTAAAAAACTCAGGTTACTTTTTAACAGTTTATGTTAAATTGACTTTGCCGGCAAGTAATCACAGCATGCTGCAACCGTAACCCCGCGCATCGGGCTGAATCGTGTTGAAACGAGCTGGTGATACGTATGTTCAAAATCTCGAAGGTGATCTTTAGGTCGCTCCTCTCCTCTAGGTCGCTCCGTGTTGCCGTTGCTGCGTTGATGGTTCTTTGTGCTTTGCCAGTCTTCAGGAGTGCGGCTGGCATCGACGGACGGGTTGAATACCTCGAGTCGGGAATAACCCGCGTTGAGCAGGAATTGTCAGCATCCTATGCGGACGCGCTTGTGAATGCGGGAGAGGAGGGCGTCTATACCTCTTCATCAAGCATGCCTGCACTTCTGTACCCTCTTGACACGGGGCGACTTATCTTGGCGCCGCTCTCTCCTCTGCTTCCGTTTCTGCAGATATCGGACGGAGGGTACTCCTTTTATGACGGATCGAAGGAATACTTGCTATGGGTCGCAACGGCCGTTGCCGTCTCGTTCCTTGCCGCGCGCCTTAACAAACGTGGAAAGCTCATCATCCAGGCACCGATGGGTGAGCCGGGTAGGCTTGTTGCATCGAGCGTATGGGCGAGTGCTTTTGCAATGCTTGCCGTCTTCGCCATCAATCTTCCAGGGATAATCGCCGCGCTCGTGAAGAATGGCCCGGGCTCGCCGTTCTATCCGATAGGCTACATTCAATTTGCGACTCCGGTTATCAAACCGGCTTGGCTGGTGTTCGCGCAGACGACCATCTTGCAATTCTTGATGGCGGCGTTCATTTCGCTCGTCGTTCACCTTGCCGTGAAGATTGCCAATAGCCCTGCGCTTGGAATCGTGTTCGTATGTGCCCTGATGGGGGTGACGATGGTTCCCGGGTATTACGGAAGATCCATGGCTTTACGTGAATTCGCCCTGTTAAATCCCCTTACGTATGCAAACACCGAGTTGACCGTAGGCGCCTATAGCCCGTACCCAACAACACAGTTAGTGAATCTGCCCGGACTTTGCTTCGAGCGTGGGGCAATTACCCTCGTATGCGCCATCGCGATCGAGGTGCTGGCAATCTTCTTGCTCTGCGTTGCTGGAAAGAGCGGCTGCGCGCGTCCGATGTTCCCGACTGGTCTTGACAGGGGTGCCTTCATCGCCTCGCAAACGACAACTCGTTCGGGCCCTTATACCGCCGCCGTTGCATACGTAAGAGCGATGGGAAAGCTGCTCCTGCATTCTCCCGTCCTCGCCGTATGCGCGGTTGCAATGTCGACGGCGATGCTGGTCCCGGCTCTGGTTGAGATGTTTCCCGACACCGATGGCGTTTCCGCTGGTCGGTATAGGGATGGCGAGCTTCGTTCAATAGATCGGTATCTAGAGCGCGACGCTGCGAATATGGACGCCGAGGGCAAAACGGCCCTGGAAAACATGCGAGATGCTCTTTCGGGTTTCGTGTATGCACCTACGCCTGCGGAGGGGTTTCGAAGCCTTGCGACATACGAGCGCGCTCGAGGCGAGCTGAGCGCGGCAGATGCGACCCTCCTGCAATCGATTGGAATCGAGCCAGAGACTCCTTCTCGTGCGGAGGCGCGCGCCCTTCTGCTCGAGTCGATCGCAAGCTTGCCGGACCCCAAGGTTTACGAATTGAGTACGAAGATGCCCCCGTTAATCCTTCTTTCGTATCTCCAGGCAGCGCTTCCTTCCTTGTTTTGGCTGTTGCCCGTGGTTGTCACATCGCTTGCGTGCACCTACCTGCGGTGCCGTTCCCTTCTGGTTTTCCAAGTCCCCGCAACAGCGCATGTGCGTTTTCTGACGGCTGTTGCGCTGTCTCTCCTGCTTGGCCTGGCGCTGCTTTTGGTGTCGATGGTTCCCGCTGCGGTTGTGTCCTTGATTAAGAACGGTGCGGGTGGATCGGAGTATCCCGTCGCTCTCATTCGGGCGGGAGCTTCGACAACGTCCATGGTGGGGGAGGCGGTGTTGTGCAGTATTCCGTTGCTGGTCATGGCATACGGCGTGATTTCCGTCGTCGCTGCGTTGACAGCAGCGATTAGCCGCAACCCCGTTGTCACCGGGGTGGTTTGCGCGGTTCTCCTGGTGTTGGGTTCGTTGAGCGCTCATGTTGAAAGCGCGGGCATGGGCGTCGCGCTGCTGGCTCCATTCGCCTCGTTTGATCCCGCTTCCCAGGTGGGGACGATTGGGTTCCTTGGGCGAGGGACGAACGCGATGCCTTTTGGAGAGGTCGTCGGCGCATCGGGCGCTCTGCTGGTGGTTTTGGGCGCCGTATCTCCGTTGATGGTGCGCCTGAGTGTTCCAAAGATCGAAAGGGGATGATCTCGATGATTGGCCTTCAAACGCTGACGATCTCTTATGGAAAGAAGGTGCTCGTAGATTCGGTGGACGCTGAGTTTGCCCCGGGTACGGTCTACGGTCTCGTCGCTCCGAACGGGCATGGAAAGACGACGTTGCTGCGTGCGATGGCAGGTTTGCCGGGTCCTCGCGTGGACGGGAGCATCGTTCTGGATGAGGTGCAGGGTACGGGTGCGAGAGAGGTCCGTTCTATGATCTTCTATGCACCTGGTGAGGGGACGCTGCTGTATCCCGGATTGCGTGCGGAAGATCACCTCAAGATGGTTTGCGATATGTGGCCGCATGCTCGCGATATCGAAGAGATAGTGGAACAAACGCAGATAGGCGAGTTCGCGAAGATGAGGATCCGCACTCTGAGCCAGGGCATGAAGCAGCAGCTTACCCTGGCGATTGCGTATGCGACGGGTGCGCGGTACCTTCTATTAGATGAGCCCATGAACGCGCTCGACCCCAGCAGGGTGGGCTTGCATTCAGAGATCCTCAGGAAGCTGGCCGATTCTGGTACGTGCATCATCATGTCATCCCACATCTTGGATTCGGTCGATAGGCTGTGCGATGAGATTCTGTTTTTGAAGGATGGGAGGCTCATTAGAAGCATTCCGCAAGATGATGCTGCGCCGAAGTCTCCTGGATCCCATTTCGCAAAGCCTGCCGGACGCGCCGAGGGTGCGCTAAGCACGTATCGGCGACTCTACGAAAAAGGCGGGTAGAAATGCAAGTTAAAAATCTATGTGGTCAATGTGATGCCGTTGAACCCGCGTATCGATACCGCTCAGCCATTCGCCTCGCCCCCGCCGCGCGCATCTTCATTCAATCTGTTACTTTT
>CABUUK010000011.1 GCA_902494765.1 uncultured Collinsella sp. | reverse complement strand
CGCGACCAGAAGGTCAGCGCCCTTTCGTTTCACGTCACCTTGTCTCAAATGCGGCCCGCTCGCTGACTTATGCTCAACCTATGGCGTCATCTCGCCCCAAAAGGGCCTCCCTCGCTCTGGCGGGTTTTCGCTGTCGGTACCAAAACATCGGTGTTGTCGAAGTAGTCATTGGGGACGTTCTTAAATGACTACATAGCATGAGAGTGGATAATCTCCCGGTTTGAGCCTGCATTCAAGCTCAGAGTGGGAGATTGTCCACTCTCATTTGTTATGTGTCCGAAAATCCACGCTCGTTTCTGCTCTTCCTACATCTGAAGGAAGAGTTCGTGGAGGCGGGTGTCTTCGTCGAGTTCGGGGTGGAAGGTTACGCCGAGCTGGTTGCCCTGGCGCGCGGCGACGATACGGCTGTCGACTTTCGCTAAGGCCTTTGCGTCGCCGTGGACCTCGACGATGCGGGGCGCGCGGATAAACGTCAGCGGCACCTCACCGTCGATGCCGGCTACCTGCCCCTTGGCTCGAAAGCTGCCGAGCTGCCTGCCGTAGGCATTGCGCTCGACAAGTACATCCATGGTTGCCAGGCGCGGCGTCCCCTTATCGTCGTGGGCGGCAAGGTCGCGCGCCAGCAGAATCAAGCCGGCGCAGGTGCCCAGGACGGGCATGCCTTCAGCGATACAGGCACGAAGCTCCTCGAGCATGCCCAACTCATCAAGCAGCTTCCCTTGAACGGTAGACTCGCCGCCGGGAAGTACCAGACGGTCAAAGTCCTGCTTCAAATCAGTCGCCTGCCTCAGCTCAATACAATGTGCGCCCAGCTCGGATAGCCTTGCCTCGTGCTCGGCAAAAGCACCTTGGACCGCCAGCACGGCGACTGTCTGGTCTGCGTAATCGCTCATGTGCGATCCTTTCTGCTGGACTAGCGCCCGCGCTCCTCCATGATGATCTCGATCTCGTCGGCGTTGATGCCGACCATGGCCTCGCCCAGGTCCTCAGAAAGCTCGGCGATGAGCTTGGCATCGGTGAAGTTTGCCACGGCCTTGACGATGGCGGCTGCGCGCTTGGCGGGGTCGCCGCTCTTAAAGATGCCCGAGCCGACAAAGACGCCTTCGGCGCCCAGCTGCATCATCAGCGCGGCGTCGGCGGGGGTCGCTACGCCGCCGGCGGCAAAGTTCACGACGGGAAGCTTTCCCGTGGCATGGACCTCGCGCACCAGCTCGATCGGAACCTGCAGTTGCTTGGCTGCCTCAAAGAGCTCGTCGTCGCGCAGGGCAACAACGTCGCGGATCTGCTTTTGGATTTTGCGCATGTGACGCACGGCCTGGACGACGTCGCCCGTACCCGGCTCACCCTTGGTGCGAATCATAGTGGCGCCCTCGGCAACACGGCGCAGCGCCTCGCCCAGATCGCGGGCGCCGCAGACAAATGGCACGTCAAACTGGGTCTTGTCGATGTGATAGACGTCATCGGCAGGGGAGAGAACCTCGGACTCGTCGATGTAATCGATCTCGATGGCCTGCAGGACCTGCGCCTCGACAATGTGACCGATGCGGCACTTGGCCATGACGGGGATGGAGACGGCCTCTTGGATGCCCTTGATCATCTTGGGGTCGCTCATGCGCGAGACGCCGCCTGCGGCGCGGATGTCGGCCGGGATGCGCTCGAGTGCCATGACGGCGCAGGCGCCTGCCTCCTCGGCGATACGTGCCTGCTCGGGCGTGGTGACGTCCATGATGACGCCGCCCTTGAGCATCTGCGCGAGTTCGCGATTGAGTTTGACGCGATCGGCCTTGCTGGTCTGTTCTGCCATGGTTGCTCCCTTGGTTGGCATGTGCATTGCTTGACGGAACATCCTATCGGGGAGCTGGGTATGGCAAAATACTCAGTTTTCGAGATAATAATAAGGTCAGCCTAATACCAGATTGAACAGCTCGATAAGGTCAGGTGGCAAACTCATGCTTGACTACAATTTGGAAAAACGCGGCGAAGCATCGCTTTATGAGTATGTTTACCAGCAAATTCGAGATGATATTGTTGCTGGACGTATTGCGGCGGGGGAGCATCTTCCGTCTAAGCGCGCATTTGCCAGTCATCTGGGAATCAGTGTCATTACCATCGAGAATGCATATAGCCAGTTACTTGCCGAGGGCTATATTTGCTCAATGCCGCGTCGTGGCTACTACGCTTGCAAGCTTCCGGATGCACCGGTTTTGCCTTTGGCTTCGCAGGGCATCGACCGAGATACCGTCTCTGTGGGCCTCAGCGCGCATGATGTCAACGGACAGGTCGAGCTGTTCGATGCACTTTCTCCTTCCGCTTTGGAGGCGGCGCGGCTTTGGCAAAGCGCACTACGGGCGACGCTGGCATCCGAAGATGAGCGCGAAATCTTTTCGCCCGCACCGGCGCAGGGCACCGCTCGGCTGCGACGCGCAATTGCTCACCATCTGCGTGGGACAAGGGGCATGAATGTCGACCCCAACAACATTGTTATCGGTGCAGGCGCCCAGCTGCTCGATACCATGTTGGTTCAGTTGCTTGGAGCCGACAAGGTGTATGCCGTTGAGGACCCGGGCTATTTGCGTCTGACGCGTATCTATCAGGCTATGGGCTGCAAAGTTCGACATATCCCGTTGGATGACGAGGGCGTGGACTTGAGCACTCTGCAGAAAAGCGGGACCGATGTCCTTCACCTGATGCCGTCCCATCAGTATCCGACCGGCCTTGTGACGAGCATTGCGCGTCGCTATGCGCTTCTGAGCTGGGCCGCCGAGCGACCAGGTCGGTATCTCATCGAAGATGACTTTGATTGTGAGTTTCGCCTTGCCGGGAAGCCGATTCCCGCGCTCGCATCGATCGATGCCGCCCAGTCGGTTATCTACACCAACACGTTTTCGAAGAGCCTTTCATCGGCGTTGCGTTTGGCGTATATGGTGTTGCCCGATGAGCTAATGGAGCGGTTTAGGCGCAACCTTGGTTTCTACGCCTCGTCGGTGAGCTCTGTTGACCAGGTCGCTTTGGCTCGTTTGCTGGAATCGGGTGATTACGAGCGACATGTGAACCGCGTGCGCGTTCGTGCTCGTGAGGCGCGTGATGGCCTGATGGCGCTTGTGCGGAAGGTATTTCCGGCAGGAGAGGTCTCGATCGAGCATGCAGACGCGGGCCTTTACTGCACCGTAGTTGCGGAGCGCGGAGCGGGTGGAAGCTCTTTTGTGCGGGCCCTCACGCGCTCGAGTATCCCGTTCGTCGATGTCAGTGACTGCTTTTGGTGCGCTGATGGCGCATCTGTCCCTGAAAACTCAACTCAAATTCTTGTTCAGTATGACGATTTGAGTCCAAAAGTGCTTAATACCTTGGAATTGCAGCTAATGGGGGCACTCTGCAATCTAAGTGAGTAGACTTTTGGCACTTTGGCGACCAGGCAGTTTTGTAACAAGCTATCTACCTGCGGTTTTGAAAAGCAGGATGACCGGCCTGCTCGGGATGTTCAAAAAAGTCTACTCACTTGCCGCATAAAGCTTTTGCATGCGAAAAAAATGGGGTTTTCAACAGAACTTCGTCCAGCTCTTGGCAAGCTTTTGGCCAGTTGGGGAGGGCTGTTGAAAACTTAGCAGTCCGTTCGGTGCCATTTTTGGTGCGTTCGCGCCAATGCGTGACTGACTGGGTTGAAATTCGTGTTTTCCTGTGCCTATGAAGGATCTACTTTGTGACATATCGGCTTTTAGGTACTGGCGTTTGCCCCCTCAGGTTCGCGCTTTGTGTCCGCCGCTTCCACGGCCGGAAGAAGACCGGCAGCGATATGATCTCGCCCGTAACCCGACTGCTGCGGTTGCGCTCGGCTTTCCGTTGTATACATTGGTTCGGTCGAGAAACAAGCGGACTTGTCCTACCAGCATTAGGCAGCGGCTGTTCCTTGGTGAGCTCCCCAGGGAATCCGTGCTGGAAACGGAGCATGGATTTTTGATTACGTCTCCTCTACTGACGGCATTCATCATGTCACGGCATCTGACGGATCTTCAGCTTCTTTTGGTATTGGCGGAGATGTGTGGCTTGTTTGCGGTGTGTGCCCTGCCGGCGGCACTTGAGGCGGAGCTTTCGCGTGCAATTGATTCGGGCGCGATTTCGACAACGTTCGGTTGGGTGCGCTGCCCGTCCGAGGACGGCACCGCCTCAAATTTATGGCGTCGAGACGCTTTGGTTTTGGGCGGAGACCTTGACCGTTTTTGTTCAGATGTTTGCGGGATGCGTTACGGCAATAGATTTATGGCGGTATCGCAACTCGTTCCATTGGGTGCCGCGTCGCCTTTTGAGGTCGAGGCGTATTTGCTACTTGCACTGCCGCGATCCCTGGGAGGCGAAGGTTTTTGCGACATAGAGCTTAATGTTGAAGTGATGCTAGGCACAAGTGCTCGAGCGATTGTGGGAAAGTCCCGTGTATATATCGACCTACTTCTTTCTTCACCGGACGGTAGGCGACAGGTGGCCATTGAATGTCAGGGAAAGGCCTCGCACGGACGCGCAGGGGATGGCTTGCGTGACGCTGACCGCATGACGGCCCTTCAGGCCATGGGCTACGATGTGCTTCTCCTGACACACAGACAGATATCGGATGAGGATAGATTCCGTGCGATCGTTAAGGCCATATGCAGGATGCTCGATGCTGAATATCGTGATAAAAGCTCGGATGAGCAAAGGGCTGAGATATTACTCCGGTCTGAACTATTCATTGACTGGACAAAATTGGGAGTAATCGACGGAAAGATGCCCGTTAGACACAAAATGGCTCGATCGTGGACGGCTGCGAATCTAAGTGAGTAGACTTTTGGCACTTTGGCGACTAGGTCGTTTTGCAACAAGGCATTTACCTGCGGCTTTATAAAGTGATATGGATGGTGTGCTCGGCAAGTTCCAAAAAGTCTACTCACTTAGTTTTTGACGAGAAGCCAATGCCGAAGACGGTTCTATTTCAGGGAGTTAACAAGTTCGTGAGGCACGAAAAAGGCCCGAACCAATACGGTCCGGGCCTCATCGAGCTTGAGGTTATGTCTCAGGCGGTTGGCTTAGCCAAAGTAGCGCTTGAGCAGGCCGGCGAAAGCCTTGCCGTGGCGGGCCTCGTCGCGAGCCATCTCGTGCACGGTGTCGTGGATGGCATCGAGGCCGGCGGCCTTGGCACGCTTGGCAAGATCGGTCTTGCCGGCGGTGGCGCCGTTCTCGGCCTCAACGCGCATCTCGAGGTTCTTCTTGGTAGAGTCGGTCACGACCTCGCCCAGGAGCTCAGCGAACTTGGCGGCGTGCTCGGCCTCCTCGTGGGCAGCCTTCTCCCAGTACAGGCCGATCTCGGGATAGCCCTCGCGATGAGCGACGCGAGCCATGGCCAGGTACATACCGACCTCGGAGCACTCGCCCTCAAAGTTGGCGCGCAGGTCGGCAACGATGTCCTCAGAGACGCCCTCCATCTTGGCGACGCCCACGACGTGCTCGGCAGCCCACTCGAGCTGGCCCTCCTCCTGCTTCAGGAAACGAGAACCGGGAACGCCGCACTGGGGGCACTTGAAGTCCTCGGGCAGCTGATCGCCGTCGAACTCTTCCACATAACCGCAAACGGGGCAAACAAACTTCATGATTCGATCCTTTCGATCGATGGCGATTGTGCGCTCGTCCGGTCCCGTAAGGGCCCTCTCCGGACGTGCGTCTTGACGAGTTCTATTATCCATAAATGCAACCAAATGTGAAGCCTATTAGGAATGATTTTTAATAAAACAATTTTGAGATATGAAGATGTTGATTGATTAACGGTTTGCAAGTCATATACGGACGCCGCTGAGTACAATCGGTCGAGCAAATGTTGATCTATCAACAAATGAAGGAGTTTCCTTTATGCATCTAGCCCGTCGTGCCTGGTGCCGAACATATCAGACGGTTTTTCGCATTGCATTGCCGATCCTGCCCTATACCGAGCCGCGCATTTTAGAGCATGCCGAGGATGTGCCCGCGGTGCTTCAAAAGCGCTCGATCCAGAAGGTCCTTATCGTGACGGATCCCGGCATTGCCCGTCTGGGGCTCACGGCACCGCTTGAGACGGCGCTCGCATCCAGGGGGATTGGCGTTACGGTCTATGCCGAAACGCGTGCAAACCCCACGGTTTCAAACGTGGAAGAAGCGGCGTCCCTGTATCGAGAGAGCGCCTGCCAGGCCATTATCGGCTTTGGCGGTGGCTCGGCCATGGACTGTGCCAAGGGCGTGGACGCACGCATTGCGCAGCCAAACAAGCCCATCAACAAGATGCGCGGCCTGCTGCGGATTCATCGTCGCCTGCCGCTGCTCATCGCCGTTCCCACTACCGCCGGTACGGGAAGCGAAGTCACGCTTGCGGCGGTAATTACCGATGACGGGACGCACTACAAATACCCCATTAACGACTTTGTGCTCATCCCGCGTTTTACAGTCCACGACCCCGAGTTTACGTGCGGCTTGCCCGCTTCCATTACGGGGCAGACGGGCATGGACGCCCTGACGCATGCCGTTGAGGCCTTTATCGGGCGAAGCACCACGCCCTATACGCGCAAGATGGCGCGACAGGCGGTGCAGCTTATCCACGACAATTTGCTCGAGGCCTATGAGCATGGTGACGACATGCGCGCTCGTCGCAATATGCTTTCGGCGGCGTATAAGGCGGGCGTTGCGTTTACCCGCTCCTATGTCGGATATGTGCATGCCATCGCGCACAGTCTGGGCGGCCGATACGGAATTCCGCACGGTTTGGCCAACGCGATCATCCTGCCGCACATGCTTCGCGCTTATGGTGACGCCGCCGCCCCCAAGCTTGCCGATCTTGCTCGCATGGCGGGCATTGCGCCGGCTACCGCGCAGGATAGTCTTGCGGCCGAGGCCTTTTTCGATTGGGTCGACCGCATGAACGAGATCCTGGGAATCCCCAAATATGTCTCGGGCATTCGCCGCTCCGACATTCCCGAGATGGCGGCGCATGCCGATGCCGAGGCCAATCCGCTGTACCCCGTTCCGCTTTTGATGGACCGCTTGGAGCTCGAGCGTATGTACGAGGTCGTCGCGGGTGGTATGTTTGAGGACGAGAACTAGGAGGGTGCCATGAACACCGAGGAAATTGCGCGCATCGTCGGCGATCAGCGCACTTACTTTAAAACGCACGCTACGTTTGATGTTGATGCCCGACGTCGCGCGCTCGTGAGTTTACGCGATGCGGTACGGGCGCACGAGGCCGATATTGCCCATGCACTCAAGACCGATTTGGGAAAGTCGCATGACGAGGCATATATGTGCGAGATCGGCACGTCGCTTTCCGAGATTCGTCATCAGATCGCTCACGTGGCTCGATGGAGTCGTCCGCGCCTGCGTCCGTGTGACCTTGCCAACGCCGTGAGCGCGTGCAAAACGCAAGCCGTGCCCTATGGCGTCACGCTCATCATGGCTCCGTGGAACTACCCGTTTTTGCTAACACTCGAGCCGCTCGCCGGCGCCCTTGCCGCGGGCAATACCGTGGTCATCAAGCCGAGTGCCTATGCTCCGGCATCGAGCGCGGTGCTCAAGCAAATCTGTGAAGAGGCATTTGATCCGCGCCTGGTGACGGTTGTCGAGGGCGGGCGCGCCGAGAACGAAGCGTTGCTCGATGAGTGCTGGGACAAGATCTTCTTTACCGGTAGCGTTCCGGTCGGCAAGCTCGTCATGGAGCGCGCGAGTAAAAACCTCACGCCCGTGACGCTTGAGCTGGGCGGCAAGAGCCCCTGCATCGTGGATGCGACGGCAAACTTGAAGGTTGCGGCGCGGCGTATCGCCTTTGGTAAATGGCTCAACGTGGGGCAGACCTGCGTGGCGCCCGACTACCTGCTGGTCGATGCGCGCGTGCACGACGAGCTGCTGGACCTCATCAGGGAAGAGGCCCGCCGTATGTTTGGCGAGCATCCGCTCGATAACGAGGACTACGGGCATATCGTCAACGCCAAGCATTTTGCGCGCGTGCGCGGGCTGATCGATCCCGATAAGGTCGTGCTGGGAGGCACGGCGCGCGAGTCGTCGCTCAAGATTGAGCCGACGATCCTAGACGGCGTGACTCCCGATGACGCCGTGATGCAGGAGGAGATTTTCGGCCCCATCTTGCCGGTGCTGACGTTTGAGAGCCTAGACGAGGCCGAAGCGTTTATTACGGATCGTCCAACGCCGCTGGCCCTGTATATCTTTAGCCAGGACCGTACGGTTCAACAGCGCTTTGTGCGCTACGTGCCCTTTGGCGGCGGCTGCGTCAACGACACCATCATGCACTTGGCTACGAGCCATATGGGCTTTGGCGGCATGGGCGCGAGCGGTATGGGGCAGTACCATGTCCGCGAGAGCTTCGATACGTTTAGCCACAAGAAGAGCATCGTGAACAAGGCAACCTGGCTGGACGTGCCGTTTCGGTATGCGCCCTACGCAAGCTGGAAGCACAAATTCGTGCGCATGTTTGTGCATTAGAAAAGGGCGCAGGTAATACGAACAAGTGTTCCTATTACCTGCATTTTGCGTTAGACTACTGTTATGGAGCACGGATGGGCCAACTCCCTTTAGAAGGGATTTGGTATGAACGTAAGCGATGTTATTTCGTTATTGGCGTTGTTGATTGCGGCTATCGAACTCGGTCTGTTTATCGGCCGAATGAAATAGCCGCCCCCGCGTAAGCGAAGACGGCCACTTCTCACGATGAAAACGTGTATCGGAGTTGGCAAGACCCGCGGCAACGGGTGCCATCCGTGTTCCTATCTTATCTGCAAGCGCTCTGTCGCGCAAGCGTTGAGGCAAACGATTGAAGGACGCAGACAGGATGTATTTGTGTCCGCACGGGACCGTAGACTTCTCAATAAGGTTACACACCGGTTTATCCGGCTGTTAGAGGAGCTGCTATGTACGAGCCTTCACGTGTTCTTCTGTCATTTCACATTGCAGGATTTCAGTATGCCGATGGCGCCTTGGTCCTGGGCGATCTTAAAGCGGGCGATAAGCTGACGCTGTGTGCCGAGCGCGATAATCCCCATGACCCTGAGGCGGTTGCGATCTATTACGGCAGCACCAAGCTTGGCTATGTTCCGGGAAACGAGGTCGGCCCGCTGTCCTTGATGATGTATTACGGCCACGAGGACGTATTTGAGGCCCGCGTGCAACAGGTTGCTCCCGAGCGCAGCCCGTGGCATCAGGTGCGCGTTGGCCTCTATGTGGTGGATGCTCGCTAATCGGTAAGGGAAGCTGCCATGTTTGACGACGATGACCTGTTCGATTTGACGGATGATCCGTTTGAATGGGATATGCTACTCGATGACGATGAGTTGGAGCAGGGCCGTAGGAAACGGCAGGACAAGAAAACTCAGGGTGACGCTTCGAAAAAGCAAGACAAGCGCCGCCGCGGACTGTTCGGCGGGCTCTTTGGCTAACCGCCGCATCGCTGTGTCTGTATACTTAGCACCAGTTTGACGCGTTGCGAAATGAGGGCATAGACGATGATGTGGTTTACCGCCGACCTGCACCTGGGCGATACGAATATCTTGCACGATATGGATCGACCGTTTGATTCGGTCGAGGAGATGAACCGCAGGGTCACCGATGCCATTAATGAGTGCGTGGCGGCGGACGACTGTCTCTATATCTTGGGAGACTTTACCTATCGTTTGCCCCTAGCGGACGCCGTGCACCTGCGCGAGCGTATCGAATGCAAGAATGTGACGCTCATCTGCGGTAACCATGACGGCGACTGGGAAGATCCCGACGCCCCGCAAATTTGGGAAGACGTGCGCGATTACCTGGAGGTTGCTCCCGGCTATGCCAAGGGCCATCGTCTGGTGATGAGCCATTACCCCATGCTCAGCTGGAATGGTAAGGCGCGTGGTGCCATCATGCTACACGGGCATATCCACAGCAGAGGAGACCGCACCAACGTGCGCAATCGCGACCGCGAACGTCCTATCTTTCGCTACGATGTCGGCCTCGACGCCAACGAGTACAAGCCCGTAAGCCGCGACCAGATTCTTAGCTTCTTTGGGTTATAGGGCGCCAGAGCCACCACAAAGGGGACAGGCACCTTTGTGGCGGTTCTGGCGCCGTTGCCATTATGGCAGCGGCGCCTTTTTTGTCCGTGCGGCGCGGTAGAGTGTAGTCGGTTGAAATTTGCGTCCATCGAGGAGCTGCTATGAACGAGATCAAGTGCCCGCATTGCGGCGAAGTTTTTAAGGTCGATGCGTCCGGCTATGCGGATATCGTCAAACAAGTGCGCGATGCCGAGTTTTCGCGCGACCTGGATGAGCGTGTGAAGGCAGTCCAGCGCGAGGGCGAGCAGGCGCTGGAGCTTGAGCGCTCGCGTTCGACGGCTGCCTTGCAACAGGCAGAGTCTCAGCGCAATGCCCAGCTTGTCGAGCAGAAGAACACTGCGGATCAGAAACTGGCGCAAGAGGTTGCCAAGCGCGATGCTGAGCTTGCCGAGCTGCGCGCTAAGCTCGAGGGCGCTGCCGCAGAGCGCGAGAGTGCAAGCCAGCGCGCGGCGGTTGAGGCACGAGCCAATGCTCAAAAAGAGAATGCTGAGCTTCAGCGCGAGATCGATGCTCTGAAGGCGGAGCTCAATCACAAGGCCGACGAAGCTAAAATCGCCGAGGCGGCGGTTCGCAATGCAACTCAACATGATCTCGCCGCGCGCGATGCTCAGATTGCAGAATTGCAGGCCAAGCTTGCTGCAGCAGATAGGGCTCAAGAAATGGCACTCGCAACTGCTGCGGCCGAGGCGCAGCGTAAGCTTGATGCTGCTCACAATGAAGCGGATCGCAGGCTTTCCGATTACCAGACAGAAGTGCGCGAGAAGTTCTCGAACGCTAAGGTACAGTCCGAGCGCGAGGCTGAGGGCCTGCGCGCCCGGTTGCGCGAGCAAGAACTGGCTGCCAAAATGGAGCTCTCGGAAGCAGTTGCCGCGGCGGAGCGAGAGCGCGACGAGGCGCGTGCCAAGCTGACGAGCGAGCTGGCTGTGCGCGATTCTCGCGAGGAGCAGGCCAAGGCGGCACACGAGCTCGAGCTTGCGCAGGCCAAGCGCGCGAGCGATGACCTGATTCGCTACAAGGATGAAGAGATTGAGCGCCTTAAGGACATGAAGGTCCGCCTGTCCACCAAGATGGTGGGCGAGTCGCTCGAACAGCATTGCGAGACCGAGTTCAATCGCCTGCGCATGACGGCGTTTCCCAATGCATACTTCGAGAAAGATAACGATGCATCCGAGGGCACCAAGGGCGATTTTATCTTCCGCGAGTGCGATGCGAGCGGTAACGAGGTCATCTCGATTATGTTCGAGATGAAAAACGAGAACGACGAGACCGCGACCAAGCACAAGAACGAGGATTTCTTTAAGAAGCTCGACCACGATCGCCGCCAAAAGGGCTGCGAGTACGCAGTGCTCTGCACGCTGCTCGAGCCCGAGAGCGAGCTTTACAACGCCGGTATCGTGGATGTGAGCTACCGCTACGAGAAGATGTACGTGATCCGCCCACAATTCTTCATTCCCATGATCACGCTTCTTCGCAACGCTGCCATGGGTTCGCTGCGCTATAAGCAGGAGTTGGCGGAGTACAAGCAGCAGAACATCGACGTTACGAACTTCGAGGCCAAGATGGAAAAGTTCAAGAATGATTTCGGTCGCAACTACGAGATCGCGAGCCGCAAGTTCCAAACGGCGATCGATGAGATCGACAAGACGATTAGCCATCTGCAGAAAACCAAGGAGGCGTTGCTGTCCTCCGAGAACAATCTGCGCCTAGCCAACAAGAAGGCCGACGATCTTACCATTCGCAAGCTCACGTGGGGTAACAAGACCATGAAGGCGGCGTTTGACGAGGCGCGCGGGGCTGCGCCAGAGACAAACGATGAGCCCGCCGAGGCGGATTCGTATGAGGTCGAGGATGCCGAGTAAGGCATAGCGTATAGTGCAAAAGCGGGGCCGCTGGCGATGTTGCCAGCGGCCCCGCTTCGTTTCGTTCCATTGCGCCCGGCTAGTCTTCGAGCAGGTCCTCGATAAAGCCGACACGGTAGTTCTTGAAGATGACCTCGCCGCCGTCCTGCGTGGCGTCCAGATCGACATCGCCCATGATGCCAAAGTCGTGGTCGCCATCCTCGTCGGCAAAGATCTGGTGCACGTGCCATACGTGCGCGGTCTTCTCGTCGGACTCGTCGATGGAAAACATCGCGGCGCTGCGGGCGTCTCCGTCGGTGAGGATTTCCTCGTGCTGCTCATGGTAGGCAACGAGGGCCTTTTGCCAGCGGACCTCGCTCATGCCCCAGTCCTCGTCGAGCTCGCCCAGATCGCGCACGTGTCCGCGGGCTGCAAGGGTTACGCGGCGGAAGAGCGCGTTGCGCACCAACAGCGTGCAGCCGCGACGGTCCGTAACGACCTCGTCGATGCCCTGCGGCGGCGCGGCGTCGAGTGCAGCGGGGTTGCCGGCGTTCTCCCACTCGTCCACCAGGCTTGAGTCCACCGAGCGCACCACAAAGCCCAGCCACGAAATGATGTCACGCAAGCGCTCATCGCGCTTCTCAATGGGCACGGTGCGATCGAGGGAGCGGTAGGCCTCGGCTAGGTAGCGCAGCAAAATGCCCTCGGAGCGGGCGATGCCGAGCTTTTGGATATAGCCCTTAAAATCGCTCGCGCTTTCCAGCATATCGCGCAGGACGCTCTTGGGAGAGAGCTGGTAGTCGTTGGCCCAGGGTACTTCCTGGCAGTACTTGTCAAAGGCGGCGTCGAGCAAATCCTCGAGCGGCTTTTCGTAGGTGACGTCTTGAATGCGCTCCAGGCGTTCCTCATATTCGACGCCGTCAGCCTTCATTTCGGCCATCGCGCGGTCGCGCGCGGCGCGCTCCTGTGCGCGCAATACCTGCTTGGGGTCCTCGAGCGTAGCCTCGACCATCGAGATGAGGTCCATGGTATAGGTCTCACTCTCGGGGTCGAGCAGCTCCAGCGCGGCAAGTAAAAACGGCGAGAGCGGCTGGTCGAGCGCAAAGTCCTCGGGCAGGTCGACCGTCAGCGCGTAGTCGATGTCCGGCGCGGCGTCAGCCGGAGCGTCGGGTGCGGGCGGCACCTCGGTGCGCACGACGACGCCGGAGTCAATGAGCGTGGCGAAGATCTCGTCGGCACGAACCTCGAGCTTTGCCTTTTCCTCGGGAGTCTGCAGACTCGTCTCGATGAGGTCGTGTACGCGGGCTCGGGCATCGCCGCCCTGCTCGACCACGCTAATCACCATGGAGTGTGTGATGCGAAGGCGCGGCTTGAGCGTTTCGGGCTGAGTCTCAATCAGGCGCTCAAAGGTCTGCTTGTTCCAGGTGACAAAGCCCTCGGGGGCCTTCTTCTTTTTAATCTTGCGGAGCTTCTTGGGGTCGTCGCCCGCCTTGGCCATGAGCTTGGCATTCTCGATCTCGTGCTCCGGGGCCTCGGCGATGACCATACCCTCGGTGTCAAAGCCCGAGCGACCGGCGCGACCAGCGATCTGATGGAACTCACGGGCGCGCAGGCGACGCATCTTGTAGCCGTCGAACTTGGTGAGCGCGGTGAGCACCACGGTATGGATGGGTACGTTGATGCCGACGCCGAGCGTATCGGTGCCGCAAATGACGGGCAGCAGGCCCTGCTGCGCCAGGCGCTCGACCAGGAGGCGATAGCGCGGCAGCATACCGGCGTGGTGCACGCCGACGCCGCAGCCGAGCAAACGCTTGAGGATCTTGCCGAAGGCCGTCGAGAAGCTCGTACCCTTGGCTGCCTCCTTGATGGCCTCGCGCTGCTCCTTGCTGGCAATGCCAAAGTTGGCGAGCGACTGTGCCGTCGCAAGTGCGGCGTCCTGGCTAAAGTGCACGATGTAGAGCGGGGCCTCGCCGCGGCGCATCGCGAGCTCGACGGTGCCCTCGAGCGAGGTCGTCACGTAGTCGTAGCTCAGCGGCACGGGGCGTGGGGCATCGACGACCAAGTCGCAGGTAGCGCCGGTGTGTTCCTCGAGCGAGGCGGCGATCGCGGTGACATCGCCGAGCGTGGCGCTCATGAGCATGAATTGCGTGTGAGGCAGGGTGAGCAGCGGCACCTGCCAGGCCCAACCGCGATCAGGGTCGGCAAAGTAGTGGAACTCGTCCATGGCGACGCAGCCCACGTCGGCGCCCTCACCCTCGCGCAGTGCATCGTTGGCAAGGATTTCGGCTGTGCAGCAGATGACGGGCGCCTTGGTATTGATATGCGTGTCGCCGGTGATCATGCCGACGTTATCGCGGCCGAGCACCTGCACCAGGTCGAAGAACTTTTCGCTGACCAGAGCCTTGATAGGAGCCGTGTAGTAGCAGCGCTTGCCCTGTGCCATGCCCATAAAGAGCATGCCCAGCGCGACGAGCGACTTGCCCGATCCGGTCGGCGTGCCCAAAATGACGTGATCGCCGGCGGCCAGGTCCATGAGGGCCTCTTCTTGGTGATCCCACAGCTCAATGCCACAGTCGCTCGTCCATTCAAAGAAGCGTTCGAAGGCCTGATCGGGCGTGAGCCATGGTTCGGGCTCACTGCCATCCTCGGGCTCCCACCAGGTGGGGGAGAGCGCGCCGAGCGAGCCGAACTCGGCTTCGGTTCCCGTGCCGCCCGAGAATGAACTGGCGGCGCCGGCGCCGGAGACGGTGCCGGCGGCGGTATCTGTCGTGGTCTGTGCCATGTGGTTGCTTTCTCTCGCGATTGTCCGCCAACTATTATGGCGTAGCGGCGGCGTGGGGTGCCAGCGCGCGAGAAAATGCAGGAAATGGGCGTTCTGCCCAGCCGTTTAGTGTAGTCGCTAGCTAAGTGAGTAGACTTTTTGCGATATTGCGAGCACATGGCTTTTGCACAAGGGATCTGCCTGCGGTTTTATGTTTCGCTATGCGGGCTGTGCTTGGCTATTGCAAAAAAGTCTACTCACTTAGGCTTGAGGGCCGTTCGCTAGCGCCTATTTGCGCTTGTTTGCCGACACCGCGACCATCAGAGGTCCCTAGGACTCTTGCGGCAGGCGCTTCTTGCCTTTGCGGGCGCGGTTTCTAAAGTTCTCGACGGCCTCTTCCATGCCCAGAGGTACATAGGTGAGCTCATCGAGGTTGTCGGGCAGGTAACAGGCAAGGCTTTGCTCCTGCGCGCGGCCTGCTGCGAGCTGTTCATCGCTGGGCTGCGCACCGGGCGTGGCACAAATGCCATAGACGGCGGCGCCCATCTCGCGCGTGCGGCACTCATACTCGGTCTCGGGATGCTCGGGATGGTCGCGGCGAACGTCGTCACTTATCCAAAGTGTGTCGTAGCCTGCCGCGGCAAACTGCCCCAGGGCGTAGTCGCGCAATGGCTTGCTGTCGGTTCGCAGTGTGACGGTGGCGCCGGCTGCAAGGAGCGGGCGGTAGAGCATCAGATGGTCGACATGGACGAGTCGTTTTTTGGCGTACTTGGCCTTGGGCTGCGGCGTGGGAAAGTTGATGGTGATGGCATCGAGCTCGCCTACGGCAAACAGCTGCGGCAGCGATGCGGCGCCTCGGGGCAGGACGAGCGCGTTGGTCAGTTCTTGCTCGCAGATTTTCTGTGCGGCATAGGCGATGCAGATGGGCTCCTGGTCCATACCGATAAAGAGGGTGTTTGGCTCGCGGGCTGCGCGCTCTACAAGGTACGTTCCCTTGCCACAACCAAGATCCAGGTGAAGGTGCTCGAAGGGCTTGTCGCCTGCGGGCGCACAGGCCTCGCGCCAATCTCCGGCATAAGCCTCGGGGTTCGTCTCAATCGCATCGGCGTAGCGCTCCAGGCGCTCCTCGAGCACAAAGTTCTTAGGCGTGCGAACGTGGACGGCTCCCATGAGGCTCCTTGGTCATAAGTATGGAACGCATGGCTGCGCGTTCCGTCAATGGGTTGAAAAGGGTGGACATACATTGCCCGAAAGATGCGGTGCGGCTCGACGGCGAGTCGCCGATACCTACAGGCGCTTGAGGATCACGTAACGGTTGAGCTCGCCGCTGCGACCGTCGGCATGGAAGCGCTCAAGCTCGCGCACGGGGACCTCGCCGCTCTTGTAGAACGTACGGACGCCGCGCACCAGGTCGGTGATCTGCTGATCGTCAAAGTGATGGCAATAGCGGTAGGCGTGGCGGTCGTTTTGCCAGCCAATGAGGTGGTCGCCGGCTTCAAACTGCGCGGAGTCGTAGCCCTCAAACGGTGGGGTGAGCTCGGCGCGGGCTTCGGCTCGAACGGCCTTGCGCGCCATGCGCTCGTCGTTCATAAACTCCCAAAAACTGATGGCGATGATGCCGCCCGGGCGCGTCTGGCGCACCAGGGCGTCGAGCACGCGTACGCGGTACTCGCACGACGGCACGTGGTGCATAAAGCCAAAGCAGACCGAGATGTCGGCGAGCGGGGCGTCGAAAAGTGCGTCGGGCGTCTCGGCGGGGTTGAGCTTCATGAGAGCGTCGAGCACATCGAGTTCCTGGAAGTGCAGGTTGGGAATGCGCAGGGCGTGACCGCGTGCATCGATGGCCAGGTCCTGGCACGAGTCGACACCATAGAACTCGAAGGGGCAGTTGGCATCTGCCGAGGGGCTCGCGCCGTCGACGCCCTTGGCAGCCAGCGTGCCGCCGGCGGCAAAGTTCTCAAAGCGCATATTGCCGCAGGCAAGATCGAAGACGCGGACGGGATGCTCGATGGTGGCCACATCGAGCTGGTCGAGCGCTATGTCCATGGTGCGCACCCAGCCGGGCCAAGGAGCCTGGCGCGTATCGGAAAAGGAGGCGGAGTGCTCGCGATAGAACGTATTGTTGAGCTGGATGAGCGATGAGGCGAAATCGCGGTTCACGGCGCGGAACTCCCTCCGTTGGCGGTGCGAAATAAACAGTACGACCATACTACCGTTAACGCCGCAACGGGGACAACCGAGCTGCGGCTCATTGCTTTGTTTGGACACATTTCCGCAGCTCATATGTGCCCGCAACCGCCAGTTGTCAAAAATCTCACTAGAATAGGTGGCATGCTTTTGGCGGTGGCGGATAGATTTTTAACTGTGCAAGGCGCCTTAAGAACACAAACGGTCCGGCGGCACGGCTGGCATCACATAGGAGGAACCATGAATGTAGAAACTGCGCAGCGGCTCGCCGACCTTCGCCGCAGCAAGGGCTTTAGCCAAGAAGGGCTGGCGCGAAAGCTGGGGCTGTCGCGCCAGGCGGTTAGTAAATGGGAGCGTGCGGAGAGCTCGCCCGATACCGAGAACCTGATCTCGCTCGCCAAGCTCTATGGTGTGAGTCTGGACGAGCTGCTCAATCCGAGCGATGAGATTGAGGACGATATCGAGTTTGAGAACGAGGACCGCGCTCGTCAGCGCGAGGCCGAGGCGGCAGAGCGCGCCCGCACCCATGAGGCGGCGGCGCGCGCCACCGAGGCGGCAACGCAGGCAAGTGACGCGGCAGCCAAGGCGGCGCAGGCGGCAAGCTGGAGTGCGCAGGCTGCCAATGCGGCGACGGCTCAGATGACGGGTACCGGTGCGGCTGGTCCGACTCCGGTGAAGGGTCCGTTCCAGTCATTCCCGTATTGGGCCGTGTGCTGGCTGCTGTTCTTTTTACTGATGTTCCTGTTTGGTGCCGGCCCCTTTGCTGCGCTGATCTTCTTCACGATTCCCATCTATCACTGGGTGGCGCGTGCACTCGATGGCGATTGGGCGCGCGGGGATATTCAGGTTGGTCCGGCACCGGTGGCGGTCAGGGCCCAGGGGAAGGATACTTCTGCGGAACCTGATGCTGACGTGGCTACCGCGGCCACCGCTGAGCCATGTGCCAAAGAAGGTGACGAATGATGAAGCTTTCGCATGAATCCAAGCTGCGCCTGGGCGTCGGCATCGGAGCGTTTGTACTGATTATCGGGCTTGTTTTTGGCGTTTCGCGGACTTTGATTCATTTTGATGGCCCGTGGGATCTCGACGATGTTATACCCGGCTTGTCCGGTATGGACGATGTGGTTGATGACGACGATTTTATGAACGATGGCGGTAACTATTCCGCTCGGCCTCAGCAGCTTTCGTGTACGACCTTTGATGCCGATGAGTTTCGCTACCTCGATTTCGATATCGATGCGGCTACGGTGGACGTCAAGGTTATTGATGGTAACAAGGCTCGCGTTATCGAGCGGGGACGCGTTGCCAATGGTATGGATGCCTCCAAGGCCGCGACGCAGAACATCGCATCCGTCGAGGACTCGACGCTCAAGGTTTCCCAGTTTGGAAGTGATGACGGTAAGGCAATCGATCGCTCAGTTACGGTCGAGCTGCCGCGCCGTGTTGCCGAACATCTGAAGGGAGTCAACGCGCACGTGGGCTCGGGTGATCTGCAGATTGCCGGTGTCACCTGTGATGGTTTCGACCTTTTCCTGGGTGCGGGAGATGTAGAGTTTGCGGGCAGCGTGACTGATTCGCTCAGTGCTGAGGTCGGTTCGGGCGATGTGACGTTCGAGCTCTACCAGGCCCCCGCGAAGTCGATGGACGTGAGTGTGGGCTCGGGCGATGTGGAGATGATGGTTCCGAACTCGACGGGCTTTAAGGCGAGCCTTACCTTGGGCAGCGGCGACTTCGAGAGCGATTTCCTTCCGCTTGGCTACGACGGCGAGACCATTTTGAATCTTGAATTCGATAACGGCGATAAGTCTGCTACGTATCGTTTTGAGGTCGGTTCGGGCGACATGTCATTTGATTCAGAGTGACGGGCGGTTATCGAAGACTTATATACCATAGCTGCGCTGTTTGATGGAGGCGCCGGAGCCGTGACGGGCTCCGGCGCCTTTGCCTTTACAATGGGGTCATGGAACAGATTATCTTGAACATACTCGAGGCTCTGCGTCGCGGCGAGACCGTGGACGACAAAGCGCTCGTCAAACTGATACATGCCGAGGCGCGCCGTGAGGGTGCCGACAAACGCGATTTGGCCAAGCGCCGTCTGCTGCCGTTCTACCAGCGGGTAAAACGTGAGGAGCCGGCTCGTTGGGCTGGGTGGAATGTCGATGCCGAGCTGGAACGTCGACTGCTGCAGGTGCTGCGTATGAAGCCTCGTCGCACGGCTTCGGGCGTGGCGACCATTACCGTTATCACCAAGCCCTGGCCATGCTCGGGCGATTGCCTGTTTTGTCCCAACGATCTGCGCATGCCCAAAAGCTACCTGCACGCCGAGCCGGCGTGCGCCCGTGCGGAGCAAAATTGCTTTGACCCGTATCTGCAGGTGAGCGCTCGCCTGACCGCGCTTTCGCAGATGGGGCATGCGACCGATAAGATCGAGCTCATTGTGCTTGGCGGTACCTGGAGCGACTATCCGGAAGGCTATCAGACATGGTTTATGTCGGAGCTTTTCCGTGCACTCAATGACGATGCCGTCGCCGGCGTGGCGGCCAACCCCATGTTGGCACGTCCGGGCATCAGCCGTGCCGAGGCGGGGCGTCTGCTCGATGACGCTCCCGCCGATGCCCTGCCGCCTGTGGTAGCAGAGCGCCGTGAGCGCTATCGGGCCGCCGGCATTGCGACAGACGAGGTCGAGCTTGCTGCCGGCGTTGCCGACGAGCAGGGGCGTGTGGATGCTGCCGTGGGCGGCTATAACCGTGCGGTGCGTCGTCTGTACGGTCCCGGTACGCCGTGGGGCGAGGTCACTGAGTGGCAGACGGCAACGATGGAGGAGCTTGAGCGTCAGCAGCGCATCAACGAGACGGCGAAGCATCGCGTGGTGGGGCTCGTTATCGAGACGCGCCCCGATGCCGTGACGCCCCAGGCGCTCACGCTTATCCGCCGCCTGGGTTGCACCAAGATTCAGATGGGCATCCAGAGCCTCAACCAGCACCTGCTCGATATCAACGAGCGTCGCATTTCGGTGGCTCAGATCGAGCGGGCGTTTTCGCTTGCGCGTCTGTTTGGCTTTAAGATCCACGCGCATTTTATGCTCAACTTGCTGGGCGCCACGCCCGAGGGGGACAAGCGCGACTACGAGCGCTTTATGACCGAGGGGGCCTTTATGCCCGACGAGGTCAAGGTCTACCCGTGCGCGCTCATCGAGGGCTCGCGTCTGGTGGGCCGCTATGAGCGCGGCGAGTGGCGCCCCTATACCGAGGAAGAACTGCTCGATGTGCTGGCCGACGACATCGTGGTGACGCCGGCGTTCTGCCGCATCAGCCGCATGATCCGCGACTTTAGCTCCGACGACATCATGGTGGGCAACAAGAAGCCCAACCTGCGTCAGCTCGTTGAGAACCGCCTGGCTGCTCGGGGTGACGGTGCGACGGTGCGCGAGATTCGCTATCGCGAGATCAGTACCGCGGGTGCCGACCTGGATGAACTGTCTCTTGATGAGGTCGCTTACGAGACGCCGGTGACGCGTGAACGCTTTTTGCAGTGGGTGACGCCCGAAGGCAAGATCGCCGGCTTTTTGCGTCTGTCGCTGCCCGTTCGCGCTTTTGTTGCCGCACATGCGGACGAGTTGCCGACGATGCCGGACGAGGCGATGATTCGCGAGGTACACGTGTATGGCATGGCGGCGCGCGTGGGGGATCAAGGCCAGGCAGCCCAGCACCATGGATTGGGACGGTCGCTGGTGGAGCGTGCGTGCCATATTGCTCGGGACGCGGGCTATGCGCACATCAACGTGATCAGCGCGATTGGTACGCGCGAGTACTATCGCCATTTGGGTTTTTACGACCATGGACTCTATCTGCAAAAGGAGCTCTAGATGAACAAGCCAAGTGTTTCTGCCGGCGTCGTTGCCGGCGTTGCTCTGGGAGCCGCGGCGCTTGGTGCGGCCGCCGTCGCTGTTCGCGCTGCCTGTCTGCAGGTTGCGCGAACCCGCAATGGGTTGGCGCGTGTGAAACGCGTGCACGATGAGGGCGGCGATGAGATTCGCGTGTTGGTGCAAGGCGGCGTCTACCAAAGCGCGAGCTATGTCGGTGAGCGTTGGGCCGAGCCCGTCTTTGCGTACTATCGTGCGTTTGACGACGTGTTTGAGTCCGAGGATGCGATGCGCGACGCTTATGGTCACGGCATCGACCGTATGCTTATGCTGGGCGGCGGCGGGTTTGCCTATCCTAAATTCGCCCTGATGTCGCACGAGGGCTTGCGCATGGACGTCATCGAGTATGACGGAGAGATTACGCGCCTGGCGCGCCGTTGGTTCTATCTGGACGAGCTGGAGCGCACGGTGGGCGACCGCTTGCGGGTGATTACTGCTGAGGCTCGCTCGTATCTGGGTGTGACGAGTGTGGGCCATCGTCGCTACGACGTGGTCGTGAGCGATTGCTTTGGCGGTGCCGAGCCCGTACGCGAGCTGGCGACGGTTGAAGCGTTGCGTTTGGTGCGGGGCGGCCTAAATGTCGGTGGCGTCTACGTTGCCAATATCGTGAGCGCAAGCGAGGGGAGCGATGTGACGTTCCTGCGCGATTGCGCTGCCACGGCACTCGAGGTATTCGCCCACGCCTGGGTGGTCCCATGTGGCGATGCGAAGTTCGGCGGCGAGGAAAACTACCTGCTCATCGCCAGCGACGGCAACTACGCCTTTGCCGAAGCCGTGCCCTTCGACGCTGACTTTCTCGGCGCTGCCCTCCACGACTAGCGCGTCTCCCTGCGACCAGTCTGTTTATGACGGGGCTCCTTTAGCCACTCCTTGGTCATGCCAAAGTAGCTCAACAAGCCCCGTGCCGAAAAGACCGGTTTTATGTATGGTCGCGCCAGCCGAGAACGCGCTGCTTCATGCCCTCGATGTCGAGCACGCCTTCGGCAAAGCCCTTGCGCACGAGCTCTTCGGGAACGAACTCATCGTAACGATCAAAGTAAGGCACCTCGCCGGGATAGACGAGCTCAATGGGGTCGAAGTCCTTCTCGGCCTCGGCGGCGAGCACCTCAAAGAACGTCTCCTCGTCGGCCTTCATCTTGAACTGCATAAAGTACGGACGTGACGGGTCGAGTCCGCGAAGGCCCAGCTCCGCGGCACACTTAATCTTGAGCATGCGCTCGAGTGCCAAAAAGGCGTAGCTGCCCAGCCAGGGGAAGAGCACCCAGGTGTCGCCACCCAGGTTGATGAGTGGCTTGGTCCCCACGCCCGAAAACTCGGCCGTATGGCGAGCCTGTGCAAGACGTGCCCGTGCGTTGCCCATGAGATACGGATATGCCGCATGCTCGTTGAGCGCCTTGCGCATGCGTTCGAGTACGTGTGTATTGATGTCACCGGGGCAGTCGCCAAAGTAGGCCGGCACACGGCCCTTGACCTGCGTGGCAAAGACGGTATGACGCTTCCAGTCCACTTCCTCGACAATCCAGCAATGGCCTGCGATGGCGATGCGCTCACCGGGCGGTGGGGGATTGACGATCGTGCCCAACTCGGCCGACTCGCTGCGAACAGTGAACTCCTCGTTTTCCTGGAATACGGCGTAGAACTTAAAGTTGTTAATGATGCGCTCGCCCGCGAGGCCCACGATGAGCCCACCGCCCTCCGTGACCTGGATATGGTCGATTTTGATGAGGTGGCGCAGCAGTGCGCGATAGTCATCGGCCGAGACACGGTGGAAATAACTGAGCGTGAGCACACGCTGGGCAAGCTCGGCCGGTGTGAGCTCGCCGGTGCTGGCGAGCGTCGACATGGTCTGGTGATAGAGCAAACTGTAGGGGAGTCGATCGAGCTCAGGCGGCTCGACCCACTTTTCCTCGCGATAGAGTTGTACGAGCGCGATGCCTTGCAGGAGCTTCCACGGGATGGTCTCGGGCATCATCGTGCGCGGCTCGGGCTCTTCCTCGCGCATAACAAACCACATCTCGGGCGGAAGATCGCGGCGTCCCGTGCGGCCCATTCGCTGCAAAAAGGAGCTGACGGTAAACGGCGCATCGATCTGGAACGCGCGCTCCAGGCGGCCGATATCGATACCGAGCTCCAGCGTAGAGGTGGTGACGGTTGTCTGCGCCTGCTCCTCGTCGCGCATGAGCTCCTCGGCCGTCTCGCGCAGCGATGCCGAAAGGTTGCCGTGATGGATTAGAAAGCGGTCGGGCTCGTGTCGACTTTCGCAGTAGCTGCGCAGCATGGAACACACGGCCTCTGCCTCCTCACGCGAGTTGGCAAAGACCAGGCACTTGCGGCCGCGCGTATGCTCAAAGATATAGCCCATACCGGGGTCGGCGTTGTCGGGCGCCGTGTCGGTGGGGTTGAGAAGCGCCTGCTCGGTCGCTCGTGGGATGTCGACTTCGCCTTCGGGGGGCGAGGAAGTGCGACGGTCTTTGGGAGCGGCCTTGCCCCGTGCCCGCTCACGACGTTGACGGCGTTCCTCCTGTGTAAGCTGTCCGCTGTGGCGCACGTCTTGGGCGCCAGCCGGCAGCGCCGCGGGCGCCGCCGGCTCAATACGCTCGCAAGCAAGCATCTCGGCTTCTTGTGGACCCGTGCTCTTGAATCCCCGCTGCTGTGCCTGGGGACCCGAGTTGTAGAAGTGCTCCATGGAGATGCGCCACACGCGGCGCGGTTCCTCAAAGCGGGGGATAACGCAGTCGCGCCCCGTTCCCTGTGAGAGAAAAGCGCCCGTGCGCTCGGGGTCGCCGATGGTAGCCGAAAGACCAATGCGGCGAGGTTGCACGCCGGCCATGCGCGAGAGTCGCTCGATAAGGCAGAGCGTCTGACCGCCGCGGTCGCCGCGCATGAGCGAATGAACCTCGTCGATAACCACATAGCGCAGGTCGCAAAACATACGAGGGATTGCCATGTGCTTATGGATCAGGAGCGCCTCGAGCGACTCGGGCGTAATCTGCAAGATACCGCTCGGTTTTTTGATGAGCTTAGCCTTGTGCGACTGCGAGACATCGCCATGCCAGTGCCAGACGGGGATGTCGGCCTCTTCGCAGAGGTCGTTGAGGCGGACGAATTGGTCGTTGATGAGCGCCTTGAGGGGGCCGATGTAGAGGGCGCCCACGCTCGCGGGCGGGTTCTCCCAAAACTCGGTCAGGATGGGAAAGAAGGCCGCCTCGGTTTTGCCGGAAGCCGTGGATGCCGTTAGGAGCACATTGTCTTGTGTGTTAAAGATGGCATCTGCCGCCGCAACCTGAATGGAGCGCAGGCTCTCCCAATCGTGGGAGTAGATGAAGTCTTGGATAAACGGGGCGTAGCGGTCAAAGGCGTTCACGGGGCCTCCTTTCAAAAGCGAATCTCTCAACGCGGCGGGCGGTGGTTTGCTGCATGACTGCCTCAACGTTTTCCCAGATAAAACCTGCCAAAATAAACCTGTCTCTTTTTGGCAGGTTAGATGGTGAATTCGGCGAAGTTACGGTCGCCGCCTGCGGTATCGGTGTCACCTGTTGCGGCTGCCGTCGCCAGCGCGTCGCCGCCGACGCTTTGCAGCAGCTCGGCCACGTTGGCGTCGGGGTTTTGGCATAGGATGTCGAGCAGCTCGATAAAGTCACGAATGACTTCACGCGGCGTCAGATGCGTGTCGGCTCCCACGCGACCGAACTCGATCTTGAGGAAGTCCACCAAGTCGTTCTCGGTAAGCTTGGGCGTCCAGCCAAAGTAGCCGGCGTGAATTTGCATGAGTTTTTCGATCAGCACCAGCAGCTCCTCGTAGGTGAGTGGCTGCAGACGGATGATGGGCGCGAGCATGTCCTTAAGGTCCTCGCGCGCAAAGCGACCCTGAGCGAGTCGGCTGCGCAGAGCCTCGTAGGAGAACACGCCGCGGCGGCGGTCTTCGATGGAGGTTGGCGTGCCGCCCATAATCATGCCCAGGTACTGCGCCTTGCCCTGAAGTGTGTCGTTGTACATGGTCAGGATCTTCTCGTAGTTGTACTGGCGCGTGATGGCGTTGGGAATCTTATACAGATTCACGAGTTCGTCGATGAGCACCAGCATGCCCTTGTAGCCGCTGCAAACCAAAAAACGCGCGATGAGTTTGACGTAGTCGTACCAGTCGTCATCGCTGATGATGGTTGAGGACCCCAGTTCGGCGCGGGCCTCGCTCTTGGTGCGGTATTCGCCGCGGATCCATTTGGTCACGCGGCTCATGGCTTCTTCGTCGCCCTCGGATACGGCCGTGCGATAGCGGCGGAGCATGCGGGTGAAGTCGAAGCCGTGGACCATCTCCTCGAGCGGGGCCAGTTGGGCATTGACGACCGACTCGTCGACGTCGGCGCACGAGGCGACCCAGCGATCCAGAATAAGGTTGAGCGCACCGCCCTCAGGGCGCGTCTTGGTCGATATGTTGCGGATGAGCTCGCGGTAGGTGGCAAGGCCCTGTCCCTGACCGCCCTGCAGGCGGCGCTCAGGGGAAAGGTCGGCATCAGCGACGACGAATCCCTCGCCCATGGCATGCGTTCGGATGGTCTGAAGCAAGAAGCTCTTGCCGGCGCCGTAGCGACCGACTAAGAAGCGGAAGCTCGCGCCGCCATCGGCGATGAGACTCAAATCGGTGAGCAGGGCGCGAATCTCGACCTCGCGACCCACGGTGATATAGGGAAGGCCGATGCGCGGGACCACGCCGCCCTTGAGCGAGTTAAGGATAACGGCGGCGACGCGTTTGGGTACACGGGGCGCTGCGGATGCGGTATCACTCATGGTCTAGGTATCCTCTCACGTCTGCTTCGTAGTCCTCGATAATCTGCGGCCCTGCCGCGCTAAATTCAATTACGGTGTCGCCCACCAGGTCAAAGAGCGCCTCGTTGATGCTGTCGACGAGCATGTCCTCGCTCTGCCCCGATTGCACTACCGCCGATTCCGCCTGTACTGCGTTGTGCTCGAGCAGCGCGCGGAGATAGGCGTCTGCGGCAGGCGTGAGTTCGTTCGTGGCGTCAGCGGGCGCAACAGCTGCGAACGCGGGCGTCGGCGCGAGAAGCGGTGCCACGACACCAAACTGTTCGGTGGATATGGTTGGCTCGTCGGTCTCGTCCTGCCGAATGGGTGCCGCGACCGCCTCGACAATCGCGTCGGCTACGGGCTCGGCTTCCGGTTGCCCTGAGTCCGCTGCCTCGGCTTCCACAGGTGCGCCGTCCTCGCGCTCCTCATCGATTAAAAGCGCTTCGCGCGTTTGCGCGGCGGCGCTCCGAATGTGCCCCAGCTGGCTCAGGTCGATATCAATCTTGACGGGCTGGTGCGCGGCATCCCACGACAGCCATGCCACGATCTCGTCATCGATGATCTTGGCCAAATATTTGGGGACCTTTTCTTCCTTAAGGGGGTGAGCGGGGTCCAAGGCCAGGCGCAGGCGCCGATCACAGGCGCGCATCATCTCACCAAGCTTGCTGCTCTTTTGCCTGCTGCCATGAATCCGCAGACATTCCCAAAAGCCGTTTTGACAGCGGTAGATATGGATGGGGTCAAGACGGTATTCGCAGTCCTCGTGGCGCTCGGGTGCAAAGAACACGGCCGATGCAAACATGGTATAGGGCATGGCCGTCTCCTCCCCAAACAAGCTCGCCACGATACCGGTCTTTCGGTGCGTGTCATAGTAGCGCGCCATGCGGACGTACGCGGAGCATGCCACGTGGCGCAGATCGCGGTGGTGGCTGCGATCGAGCCGTGAGTTATTGAGGTTGTACGTGGAGAGCGCGTTGATGGCGGCCATGAGTCGCTCCTCGCGCTCCTCATCGGGCGGAAGGGGGAGTGTGGGTTCGGAGGTTTTGCGACGCGTAGGGGTCTGGCCGGACGGCGCCGGTGCTGGTACAAGGTCTCGTGCCGCGCGCCGCAGCTCGATAAGGGCGTTATCGAATATGACGGTTTTAGAGTCACAAAGCAGCTTGGGGTCGAGCCCGTGGAACACGGCGTAGTCCTGCAACCACACGCGTGCAAACCGATCAATGCCGGGCTCGAAGGCGCGATAGACATCCCAAAAAGCCTTGATCTTGTTAAAACCATCGAGCGGATTATCTACGCCAATGCCGCAAATCAGCTCATAGAGATACAGGAAGGCAAAGGACGTAGACGTTTCCTCGACGGTTCCGCGACGCACTTGGGCACGCCAGGTAAAGTAGCCGCGCAACTGTCGATCGCTCATGGCATTGTAGGTGGGAAAGTACGAGTTAAAGGTGCCGTTGTAGGGGCAGTCGTCCTCAAAGTCGGCCATCAGCAGGCCTTGGCGGTAGAAAAGCTCGGCTTCCGAAAGCCAGCGGCCCGCACCGCCCTTGGGGTCATCCTGCCAGCGCGATATCTCGCGCATTTTACGGTACTGGTCGGGGAGGAAATTCTGCATCTGTCGGCCGGTTTTGAGAATCGGCTCGTCTGCGTAGACTTCATGTGAGAAGCGGGCAGACTGATGGGTCCGGGCCTCGGCCATAATGCGCTCGATGAGCATCTTGATGTCCTGGTCGGCCACCGCTCCTCCTCTCGAACGCAGCTACGGTGACCTCATATCATAGCACAGCATCAAACAGGTGTTCGAGATACCGCTGCGTTGATAGATTTAGAACAGGAGGGCGTAGATGACGGCGATGACGACGGAGGGGAGCATATTGGCCGTTCGGAAGGTCTGAGGACGGATGAGGTTGACGCCGACGCAGAAGATGAGCATGGAGCCTACGAGCGAAAGGCTGTTGAGGGCTGCTGTGGTCATGATGGGGGAGAGCGCGCCGGCAAACAACGTGATCGTCCCCTGGAACACGGCTACGGGCAGGGCCGAGAAGATGCAGCCGCGTCCGAGCGACGCCGTCATGGTGCAGACGATGATGCAGTCCAGTGCGCCCTTGAGGGCAAGCGTTGACCAGTCGCCGAGCAGGCCGTCCTGGATCGATCCCACAATTGCCATGGCGCCGATACACACGGTGAGTGAAGTCGAGACAAAAGCGTTGGTGAACTCGTTATCGCCCTCACTGCCGGTCTTGCGCTTGAGCCATTCGCCAAGGTTCTCGATGGCGGCTTCCAAGTTGACGGCCTCGCCGATGAGCGAACCGAGCGCAAATGAGACGATGAGCATGGTGGTGCCGGTGGTCGCTAGCGCCTTCCCATCGATAAGGAGCATCTTTTGCATGGTGCCGCCAAGGCCGATAAACAGGACGCACAGCCCCGATGCTTTCATGAGCGTGTCTTGGATGCGCGGTGTGATGAAGCGGCCGCCCGCTAATCCCAAAAGACCGCCCGCAACTAAAAGCACAACGTTGATGATCGTTCCCAAGCCCGGCATGAGCCCTCCTGTATTGATGCCAACGTGGCAATCGTAGCAGAACGAAATGCGAGGCACATCGCGACTCATCTAATACGTTATATAAGTGGTGTTAGGAATGATGTGCAGCATTTAAGCCTCAGGTGGTTGTCGGGACATAGGGATAGTATTCAAAGCGCAGTGTCATAAGCCGCTGCGGGGATTCAATAGCCGCGGCGATGATATTGGCATCGCGGGCACGATCAAACCCTTCGAGTTCGATCTGATACGAGACGTCTTGCATAATGTCCAGACGTCGCCAGGCTAGGAGTGTGTCACCATCGAATTCCAAGGTCTTGCCTCCGTCTGGAGCAACGGCGTATAGACGCAGCTTGGCGGTGGTTGCAGGGTCGACAACCGTGACCTTTTTAATTTCGTTTCGAGTATTCTTGGCGCCCAACAAGGTGAGCAGTGTTGGGGCCACGACCTCGCCCGATGGCAAAAAGACGACTTCGATGGATTCAGGAAATGCGATGATAGCCGACTTGCGGACGGGCTGATTGGCGGCGGCAACTTCGATGTTCGCAGCGTCGATGACCTCCGTGTGGTCGAGCGCGGCAAGCACGCAGCAGTTACCTTCATCGATCTCTTGAGGATCAGCAAGCCCCAGACTGTCCGCGAACTCGGGATCGTTTGGATCGGCAGCGGGCTCATTCGGCGCTTCGAAAGAAGCTGGGACGCTGTTTGTCGGCGACGGCGTGTCGCCCGCACCTGCTTCTTTGTCCGCGCTCTCTTCTTGTATGGTTGCGTTGATGGGTTCGTCGTTTGGGGGGAGCGTCTTGGCGTCAAACGCGGAGGGGAGAATTCCGATGGCTCCGGATCCGTTCCACTCCATTTCGAGAAGCGCCGGGTCGGCAAGAATGCGTTGCCTGCTTTGCGCGCGGGCATCGATTTCAATAGGGCCTGCCTCTATCCCTCGTGTAAGGCTGAGTGATCCGGATGGCTTCTCGAAATGAGCGTCTGTGTCTTTGGTACTGACGGCGTAGAACAGCAGGGACGCTTCTCCCGCCGCGATGGCATCGGTACCGGCTTTGGTCAGCCGCAACGATGCCGTGAATGAGAGGGTGGGCTGCGTGTCGTCTGCATTCGCGGCGGCGCAGCCCAGACATATACCGCCTCCTTTCTCAAAAAACGTACCGTCGAAGGCGACCTTCGCTCCGTTCGCCGAGTCATCGACCGAAGCGATGTCGATGCGCAGCTCTAAATTGCATGGATCGCCATCTGCATCGAGCACAACCGAGCGCCACGTGCAGACGGCGCACCCCGCCTGGGAGCCGTTTGCCTTGTTCGAACGATTGATATCCACGACTATCGAGCCGTCCGTATTACGACGAAGGCATCCCGAGGTTGAGATTGCGGCCTGTGCGATCGAAAAACGCTTGCACGCAATGGCGCTCGACGGATTTGGTGCGGAGCTTAGGGCCGCTGGTAAGGAGTCTGCCATGACAGGAGTCGCCCAAGCGGCGACAGGCGTTCCGGTTGCGAGCGCGCCGCAGAGTGCGACGACGGGCAAAAGGTTCTTCGATGCCATGGGGTCTCCTTAGCTAATTTAGTGCGGCCTGTTCATGTTTTGTTTCTGGCTGTGTTTGATGTGCAGACCGAGGCCGGCGGTTCCCGCGCCTGCTGCTGCGGCGCCTGCTGCCAAGAGCCATCGTTTGTCGCCTGTCTGCGCCAACGGTTCCTCGCGGTCGCCGCGGTCGAGCTCCGAGAGGTCGACCGTCACTTGCGTGGCGGCCTGCGCCTGTTCTTGCTGGGCAAAGGCCATGGCTGGCCCAAACGCTAGGATGCTGACGGCGGCGGCCAGGGCGACGGCCTTATGCCGTGTGCGCACCGGGCTCGACCGTCCAGGTGATCGTTGCAACCTGATCGCCTTCGCCGGTTACGCGGAAGATGTCGCGCGTGACGCGGGCGACGTTTCCGCTTGTCTTGAGCTTAATTTTGTCCGTGCCACCGGCAATGCCCTGGTAGCCCATGTCGAAGGCTGCATTCTTGGAAAGATCGAGGCCCGTTCCCTGCATTGCGGCGCTGGCGTTCTGGAGCGCGCCGTCGGGGCCGACCTTAAAGTCGATGGAGTTCTGCGCGGTTCCGGCCTTGGCGTCGGCAGCAATGGTCCAGGTGTTCATGGCGTCGATCTTCATGTTGGTGACATGGATGCCGTAGGCCGAATGATTGTCGATGGTGGTCGCGTCTTCTGAGGGGCCCTGAAGCGTGCCGTCGGCCTTGGCGACGAAGGGAATAACCGTCGGAACTTTGAACTCAACGTTGTCGATCTCGGTCCTGACCATTACTTTCGTGGTTCCAACGCGCCCGGCCGCCATAGCTGGCGTCGGGGCGGCGCCCATTGCGAGCGCGAGCGCGAGCCCCGCGCCCACGACGAGCGCTCTGGCTCCGTTCATGTTCCTGGTGATGTCCATGGTCGTTCCTTTCTATTCGCCGCGGGCCGTCCCCGCGATGATTGGACGAATGCTGGTGAATTGCGTGCGGTGCCGCGTCGGCCGGAAAAGCTAGTTCTCGGCTTGCTCAACCCGCACCTTGACACGTGTCGGATTGCCGTGGCTGTCGAGGGTCTTGGCATCGAGTGCCTGGATCTCGATGTACGCCTCGCCTTCTTTGATGTCGCCGGCGGGGCACGTTTCGATTGTCTTGCCGGTCTCGACCACACCGGATTCGTACATGGTCTCGTCGTTTTGGATGACGCGGAATCGCTGGGGAAATTTATTGTCTTGGACGTTTTGCACGTTGACGCGCAGCTTGCCGTCCTCCTGCAGCTGAGCGACCGGTGCGACCGAAATCGTCATCATGTTGTCGCGGACTATGGCGTCGAGCTCATCTTGGATTTCCTGACGCGTTTTGCCCTCGGCCGTCGTAACCGAAGCGCCCGCCTCGGGTACGGGCTGCGACTGCCAAGCGTATAGTCCTACGGCGACAAGGGCACAGACGATGGCCAAGCAGGCAACGATGAGCTTCTTGCGACGACCCGGGCCTGCAAAGTGGGGTGGCTTCTTCGCGCTCATGCGGCATCCTTGGCGGTATAGATGCGCGCAAAGGTGGACGGGTTCGCTCCAAAGAGCATGTGAAGCATCAGGCGGCGTGAGTAGACAAGCTCGTCGAAGTCGGGAGGGAGCTCGATGTCGTGGATATGCGCGATGCGGTGGGCGAGCGCCGAGAACGACTCGGGGTCGCAGATCACATCGGTGGTAACGTGGTAGACCGTCGTATCGGGGAATGCCTCTTCGTCGAAAGGCAGGAGATGGGGATCGTCGTCGACTTCGATGGCGATGCCGTACTGGGGCCAGTAATATGCCATGGGAACCTCCCTGCTTCTGGGGCCAAAACTTCTGTCGGTTTTGGCTGTCGATGCCGACCGTATCAGCCGTTACTTGACCAATTGCTGACCAAATGCTTGACGGATTGGCGTCTCCGCAGGTAAAAGGCGGCAAAAAATACTCCAACTTTTTTCGAGCGGCAATCGCGCGGTCAGTGACGGCGGGGCCATATGTGTTAAAAGCATCGTCTGCCGAGGAAATCCAGCCGCTCGCCGAATTGCACGAACGTAAAAATCGCCAATTATGGAGACGGTCTCGAACACGTCGACGAAACGATGCGGTAACATCTCCCTGCAAACACTGTAGTTAGCTAAAGGGGGAGTTCGCGTGTCTGTAACCATCAAACCCTTCACCGACGAGTTCGAAGAGTATGGCCGCGATGAATCTCGCGCATCGGGCGAAGCATCGAGCATCTCGTTTCCGACAACGGAAGACGAGGTCCGTGCCATTTTGGAAAAGCTCCATGCCGAGCGTGTCCCGGTAACGGTTCAGGGCGCCCGAACCGGCCTTGCCGCCGGTGCCGTGCCCCACGGCGGGCATATCCTCAATACTTCCCGTATGAATCGCTACTTGGGCCTTCGCCGCGATGAACAAGGCCAATTTTTGCTGCGCGTGGAGCCGGGCGTTGTGCTCTCGGAGCTGCGCAAGCAGCTGAGCAAGAAGGTGCTGCCGACCGCTGGTTGGGACCAGGCATCGCTTAAGGCCTACGATGAGTTTCAAGAGGCCCCCGAGCAGTTCTTTCCCACCGATCCCACCGAGGCGTCTGCCTGTCTGGGCGGCATGGCGGCATGTAACGCCTCCGGTGCCCGCAGCTACGCCTACGGCCCCATGCGCCCGCATATCACGGGACTCCACGTCGCGCTGGCTGATGGCGATTTGCTTGAGCTTCAGCGCGGCGAGGCTTTTGCCCAGGGCCGCCACCTGTCGCTCGTGACGGCAGTGGGCCGTGCACTCGAGCTTGACCTTCCCGACTACACCATGCCCAAGACCAAAAATGCTTCGGGCTATTTCGTTGCTGACGATATGGATGCCATCGAATTGTTTATCGGTGCGTGTGGCACAATCGGCGTCATCACCGAGCTCGAGATTGCCCTGCAGGCGGCGCCTGCGGTCGTTTGGGGCGTGAGCTGTTTCTTTGACAGCGAAGACAAGGCCGTGTCCTTCACCGATTCCGTGCGTCCCGTCCTGTCCCATGCGGCTGCCATCGAGTACTTCGACGCTGGCGCCCTGGATATTCTACGTCGCCAGCGCGAGCAGTCGACGGCGTTTGCCTCGCTGCCGGCGCTCGACAAAGAGGCCAAGGTCTGTGTCTACGTGGAGCTCGACTGCGACGACGAAGTTCAGGCGACTGAGGAGCTGTATCACTTGGGGTGGGTACTGGAGCTTGCGGGTGGCCGCGACGACGCGACCTGGGTTGCGCGCACCGAGGTCGATCGCGAATGCCAGCGGTTCTTCCGCCATGCGGTGCCCGAGAGCGTCAACATGCTCATCGACGAGCGTCGCCGCACGGATCCCGCCATCACCAAACTGGGCTCGGACATGTCGGTGCCCAATGCACGCTTGGCCGATGTCATTGCCCTTTATCGCCGCACGTTGGCCGAAAGTGGGCTTGAATCTGCCGCCTGGGGGCACATCGGTAACAACCATCTGCATGTGAACATTCTGCCGCGCGATGCTCAGGAATACCGCCGCGGCGGAGAACTCTTTGCCCGGTGGGCTTCCGAGGTCACGGTCATGGGCGGCGCCGTCTCCGCCGAACACGGTGTCGGCAAGATCAAGGCGGGCTTCTTGGAGACGATGTACGGTCACGAGGCCATGGTCGAGTCGGCACGGCTTAAGCTCCAGCTCGATCCTGCCGGGCAGCTGGGCCGCGGTAACCTGTTTTCGGAGAAGCTCTTGGATGAGCTCGTCCAGAAAGGGGGCGCGTGAAGATGAGCGATTTCCATATGGTGGTGTGCGTCAAGGCCGTGCCGGGAAGCACCGAGGTCAAGATGGACCCCAAGACCAATACCATCGTGCGCGATGGCAAACAGGCGGTCATTAATCCCTTTGACGCGAGCGCTTTGGAATGCGCGCTGGCGCTGAAGGACGACTTTATCGGCTTTGGCATGGATGTGCGCGTGACGGTGGTGTCGATGGGCATCCCCGCGACCGAGTCGCTGCTGCGCGACTGCATCGCTCGAGGCGCCGACGACGCGCTGCTGCTGACCGATCGCGCCTTTGCAGGTGCCGATACCCTGGCAACCACCTATGCCCTCAAGTGCGGCATCGAGGCGCTCGACGAGGACTTCGACCTGCTCATCTGCGGCAAGATGGCGGTGGATGGCGATACGGCCCAGATTGGTCCCGAGCTTGCCGGTGCCTTTGATATTCCCTGCGTGACCGACGTGAGCTGCGTGCAGAGCGCGGGCTTTACGACCTGTGGCTCGCTGGCGCTCGTTCACGGATGCGATGCCGGCGAGGAGACGGTGTACCTTGAGATGCCGTGCGCGATGACGACTGCCAAGGAGATTGGCCAGTTGCGTATGCCGAGTATTGCCGGTATCCGCGCGGCGGAGGAGGCGGACGTGCGCGTGGTCAGTGCCGCCGACGTGAACGCCGACCCCGCGCGTTGCGGTCTTGCCGGGTCGCCGACACAGGTCGTGCGCTCGTTTGTGCCCGACCGTGACCAAACGTGCGAGGCCGTTGACGGAACGGCGTCCGAGCAGGCGGCAAAACTTGCCAAGATCATCGAGGGGATGGCATAGATGAGCGGACTGATTATCGATAGCGAAGCCTGTATCGGCTGCGGTCGCTGCGTTCGCGCCTGCGCCTCGGGCGGCATTGTGGTGGAGGGCGAGCGTCCCAACCGATGCGCCCGCGTAACCGACGGCTGTATCCTATGCGGTGGGTGCGTCGACGCCTGCCCTGTCAACGCTATCTCGATCGAGTGTGACGAGGCCGCTGGTGCGGTGGACCTTGATGCATATCGAGACATTTGGGTCTTCGTGCAGACCGACGAGCACGATACGGTGACTCCCGTTGCCTATGAGCTTATGGGCAAGGGGCGCGAGCTTGCCGATGCTCGCGGCTGCCGTCTGGTGGCACTGGTCGGCATGAGCCCCGAGGGCTCGCTCGGGGACCTGGAGCATCTGGTTTGCGCGGGCGCCGACGAAGTCCTGGCCTGTCGCGACGAGCGCCTGCGCCAAAACGATGCGGAGGTCTACGCCCGCTTGATCTGCGATTTGGTAGCCGAACGCAAACCCGAGGCCATCCTATACGGTGCGACCGCTTTTGGTCGCGAACTGGCACCCGGCGTTGCCGTGCGTTTGCAGGCGGGCCTTACGGCTGACTGCACCGTACTTTCGATGGATACAGAGACGGGACTGCTGCAACAGACGCGTCCGGCGTTTGGCGGCAACCTGATGGCCACCATCGTCTGCCCCAATCATCGTCCCCAGATGGCAACGGTGCGCCCCGGTATCTTTAAGGCTCCCGACTTCGACTACGGCCGCTCTGGCACGATCACCCAGATATCGCTTGCGGATGATGCTAAGGCTCGTGTCGAGATCTCGATTCCCGCCGAGGAGTGGGGACAGCAGCCCTCGATCGCCAATGCCGAGCGCCTGGTCGTGGTGGGTCGCGGCATTGGTTTCAAGAAAAACCTGCCGTTGATGCGAAGGCTCGCCGAGGCTCTGGGAGCCGAGCTTGGCTGCACGCGACCCGTTGTGGAGGCCGGCTGGCTGGAGTATCGCCATCAGATCGGTCAGACGGGCGTATCGGTCTCGCCGAAGCTCCTCGTGAGCATCGGTGTCTCGGGCGCTATCCAGCATCTCGCCGGCATTGGCGGGGCGGAGTGCATTATCGCCATTAACGAGGACCCGGATGCTCCCATCTTTGGCGCCGCCCAGTATAAGGTCGTCGGTGATGCCGTTGAGGTTGTCGAAGAGCTGCTGGCTCAGCTTGAGCGCTAGGCGCCTGCCAGCCAGGTGCGCATCTCGCCTTTGAGGCGCTCCCAGGTCGCCTGTGTGGCGGGATCGGTAAAGGGCCGTTTAATGCCAAAGGGTGCGTCGAGCAGGCGGTAGATATCGCCCTGCTCGCGCGCCAGCGCGCGGCTTGCGGGATAGACAAGTTCAAACATAAAGCAGATGAGCCCTACCAGGAAGTCTGCCGGCTCCTCGCGCTCATCGCGTGCGACGCACCGGCGCTCGTCAAAGGCGGCGAGCGTCGGCGCCGAGAAGCCACTGGAAAGAAACGTGTCCTCATTCACTTTGAGGATGGTGTCGACGGTACTGTCAGCGATGGTGCGCATTATGTCGATCTTGTCGCCGTCGCGCACGATGTCGCAGAAGCTCTGGGTGCGCTTATCGAGCTGCGCGGGTAGGCGGAAATCGCTGTGATAGGCAATGCTCGCGCGAATGAGCTCGTCGTTCTCGTCGGCCTCAATAAAATTGCGGATGCTCGTTGCGGCTGGTGCATCGGCGGGATTCTCGCCAAAGAGGACCTCGACGCCCAACGCTGCATGGCTCATGCTCTCGGCATCTTTAAAGGTGTCCCAGCGTCGCAGCTGCTCAAAGCGGCCCATATCGTGCAGCAGGCCGCAAAGCCAGGCCAGGTCAATATCCTCTGTCGACCAGTTCTGCTCGCGCGCCACGGCATCGCACACTTCCGCCACGTGATAGGTGTGCTCGATTTTGAGTGCGATGCGCGGATTGGTGGTATCGTAGGCATCGGTATAGGTCTTGAAGGCCCTGGCTGCCCGCGTTCGATCGATAGCTGTCATAATGACTTCCTAAAAAGTTGTGTCCTTCGATCCGGTGGCAATTGTAGGTGAACCCGGTTGCCGCCGGACGATAAATCTGCCGCATCGTTGCATGCGGCTCGGATGTCTTGTCGGGATAAGGAACGTTATGGTGTTCAAAATCGTTAAAACTGTCTGGCCGGTGATGCTTACCTATGTTGCGATAGGCGCGCCGTGCGGAATGATTATGGCGCAGACGGGGATGGAGCCCTGGATGGTCTTTGCCCTGAGTAGCACGTTCGTGACAGGCAGCGGGCAGTTCATGATCTGCAACCTGTGGCTGGCGGGCGTGCCGGCGGCATCGATCGTCGCCTCCGTCGCCGCCATCTCCTCGCGCTTTGCACTTTATTCGGCATCGATCGCACCGCATCTGACGGGCGCCTCGAAGCGCCAAACGCTGGCGGTTGCCGCGACGCTCACCGAGGAGGCATACGGCATCTCGTTGGCTAAGCTGGTTGAGGGGGATGACTGGGGTCCGCGCGAGTCCTTTGCGCTCAACGTGGTCCTCATCGCAACGTGGGGCGTCTCGTGCACGATGGGCGCCGTTGTCGGCGCCGTCATCGATGTTCCCACCGCTATTGCGGGTTTTGTCTGCACTTCGCTCTTTATCTGCTTGCTCTGTTCGCAGCAACTGTCGCGCGGCAATATCGTAGCCGCCGTTTTGGCTGCAGTGTCCGTCGCCATATGCAAGTTTTTGGGGTGGACGAATGTCGCCGTGCCGGTGAGCGTGCTCGTCGGTGTTGCCGTGGCGCTCGCGTGCGATGCCCTTACGGATGGAAGTGGTGCCCGCGATGCCCGTTAATGAGTTTTTGGTCCTGTGGCTGTCGTCGTGGGCGGCCATCGCGTTCTTCCGCATCGCCCCGGCGTTTGCCTTGCGTGGACGAACGCTGTCGCCCCGCGTTACCGAGGCCTTGGGCTACATTCCGCCGGCCGCCTTTGCTGCGCTGGTCGCCAACGACTTGGTAAACCCTGGGGCCTTCGATGCGGGGCTGTGGCCGGGCGTGGTTCCTTGGATCGCGGCCGCCGGCGTCGTGGTGATGGCGATAAAGACAAAATCGATGTTGTTGTGCTGCGTTTCGGGCATCGTGCTCTATATCGCCTTGAGCCTCGTGTAAGAGCAAGGCGCGCTTGCCGTCTTGGCCTAACGAATCGAATTTCTCATCGAACTGGTCTGCTTCTTCTGGTACCATGGTCAAACTTTACCGTAGCAAAGCATGACGTGGGCTTTTGTTCCCCGTCAGCGGAAATGGGGGTTTCATGGCACAGGAAGCAACCGCCAACGAGCAAAAGAAATTCAAGGTCCCGCGCATCCCGGGTGACATCATGATCTATCCGATGATCGTCGGCCTTTTGCTCAACACCTTCTGCCCGCAGGTTTTTGAGATCGGCGGCTTCTTTACGGCTGCCTGCCGCGGTGGCTCCAATACCATCGTCGCCGCGATCCTGCTGTTTGTGGGCGCCGGCATCAGCTTTAAGTCCACGCCGGGTGCCATCAAGACCGGTATCGTCGTGCTGATCTCCAAGCTCGTCGTAGCGGCGGCTCTCGGCTTGGGCGTGGCGTATTTCTTTAACGACAACTTCCTGGGTTTGAGCTCCGTGTCTATCATCGGCGGCATCACGTTTTGCAACATGGCGCTCTATACGGGCATCATGGGCGAGTTCGGCGATGAGTCCGAGCAGGGCGCCGTCGGTATCCTGTTCTTTACGGCTGGCCCCGCCGTCACGATGATCATCCTCGGTGTTTCCGGCCTCGCCAACATTCCCATTGGCACCATTATCGGCTCCATCTTGCCACTCGTTATCGGCATGGTTCTGGGCAACCTGTTCCCGTTTATCAAGAACTTGCTGGTTCCCGGTGCCAATCCCGCGATTGCCGTCATCGGATTTCAGCTCGGTGCGTCCATGAGCCTGTCGAGCTTTATCACCGGCGGTATTTCCGGCATCTTGCTGGGCCTTGTCACGCTGTTTGTCGTCGGTCCCATCACCTTTGCGTTCGAGCGTCTGTGCGGCGGCAATGGCAAGGCCGCTGTGGCTTGCTCCACCATTGCCGGCACGGCTATGACCACACCGGTTGCCCTCGCCGAGGTCGCACCGCGCTACGCCGAGCTTGCGCCCACCGCGTACGCTCAGATCGCCACCGCCGTTATCATCACGGCGATCATGGCTCCGATTCTGACTGGCTGGGTCGATAAGAAGTTCTGCCACGGCGAAGAGGATCTGTCGGTCGAAGGCGTCGAGGCTATTGAGGAAGCCGTCGCGACCGACATCGACGGCGAGTAATCGTCGACGCGAGTCAATCAAGCCGGCGTGTGCAATTCGCGCCGTATGGGCGCCCGAACGAGAGCTGTCTTGCAGCAACGTTCGGGCGCTCTGCTATTATTCCCTTTACCCCTACGGAGTAAGGGGTGTTTATTGCCTAGACACGAATCGGGCGATTCTGACCACTTGGATATTGAAGGGATGGCGTCTAGTGGTTAAGGCACTCAAGATCGAGATATTCCTGCTATGCATGATTATTCTTATCGGGCTTGCCGTACGAAGCCGTCGCTCCCTGTTCTCGAGCACCCAGCAGCTTTTGTTTAGCATGCTGGGCTACACGTCTGCTGCCTACATTTTCTTCGATATGATCTGGACGCTCTCGGACGGCGTGAGCACTCCTGTAGGCATCACGGCCAACTGGATTTCCAACGCGGTTTCGTTTTCGCTCTTTGCTATCGCGTGCCTCATTTGGTTTTTCTATTCCGAGACGATGCAGGGCTCGCGGCTCCTGACCACGCCCTATAGGGTGGTACTTTTAACGTTGCCAACCGCATTGGTGGTCGTGTTGGCATTTACCAGCTACTGGACGCACACTATGTTCTATATCGATGCGCAGGGCGTATATCGTCGCGGAGCGCTTTATATGATTCAGCCTATCGTTAGCTACTGCTACGTCATATATACGTCCTTGCATGCCTTTATTCAGGCTCGAAAAGTCGAAAGCCTGCAAACGAAGGCCATCTATCGAACCTTGGCATTTTTCGCCATTCCGGCCCTGGTGGGCGGTACCTTTCAGGTTGTATTATCGGTGCCCGGCCTTTGTGTCGGCATAATGATTAGCATATTGCTACTCTACATCATCTACCAGGAGCAGCTGATCTCGACCGATCCGTTGACTGGCCTTAACAATCGCAACCGTTTTGAGACCTATATGCTGTCGCTGTTCTCAAATGTGGATCAGGCCGAAGATGTGTATCTGCTTATGATGGACGCCGACGGCTTTAAGCAGATTAACGATCACTATGGACATGTGGAGGGCGACCATGCCCTCCAGGTCGTATCTGCTACGCTCAAAGAGGTCTGCTCGGCGTCTGGTGGCTTTATCGCACGTTATGGCGGCGATGAGTTCGTGGTGCTCCAAAAGGCAGCGACGGAGCAGGATATCATCGGCCTGTGTACGGCAATCAACGATGAGTTGGCGCGTGCCGAGGTGCCGTATTCGTTGCGGATGTCCATCGGCTATGCCCGGGTCGGCGATGGTGTCGATACCTGGCAAGACCTGCTTCGCGCCGCCGATGCGGAGCTCTATCGCGTCAAGGGCGAGAAGAAGAAGGCCGGCGTCCAGATACGCTAGAAAAAGGGGCGCACGCTTGCGTGCGTGGCGGCCCTCAGCTCACCGATGTACTCCATTAAGCTAAAGTATGCGAATCCCGTCTGCTAAATAAGGGCAGTTCGTTAGGCCTTTTTGGGCCTGTTGACGATGATGATGCCGCTGCAGACCAAGAGCAGGGCAACAAGTACGGTAACGGGACTCGTGCCAGCGCCCTCGCCGAGCAGCAGCGCGCTCAGCAGCACGCCAAAGACCGGGTTCATAAACCCAAAGACCGAGACGCGGCTGACGGGATTGACGGCAAGCAGACGCGACCACAGCGAGTAGGCGACCGCGGAGATAAGCGCCATATAGACGATGAGCGCGATGGCGGGGACGATCGCCGTGGGGGAGAGCACGCCGTCCATCAGAAAGCCGATAGCGGTGAGGACGAGGCCACCGACCAAGAACTGCCAGCCGGCAAGCAGGACGCCGTCGTGCTCGCGCGAGAAGATACCGATCAGGCAGGTCGAAAGGGCACCCGCGACGGTGGAGGCCAGGATAAAGCCCTCGCCGTCGAGCGTAAAGCCAAAGGTTCCGTCCGCGCCCGAAAGGTTGACGAGTGCGACGCCGGCAAAGCCCAGCACGCAGCCGAGCACCTTGGCCGCATCGAGCTTTTCGGTGCGAAACGCCAGGGCGGCAAAGAGGATGGCTAGGAAGTTGGCGCTGGCCTCGATGATGGAGCTCGACATGGCGCTTGCTCGTGAGAGGCCAAGGTAGAAAAAGAAATACTGACCGATGGTCTGGAAGAGCGACAGCGTGAGGATAGGTTTTATGTCGCGCGCCTGCGGAACGAGCGGACGGCGCTGGGCGACGCTCATACCAACAATGACCAGCGTGCCGGCAAGGGTGAGGCGCAGGCCCGCGAAGAGCAGTTGCGAGGCGCTATCGTGCGCCGGGATGCCAAAGAGCGCGTAGCCGATCTTGATGCAGGGAAAAGCCGACCCCCAGAGTGCGCAGCAAACGAGGCAGCCCAGGATGAGTCCGGGTAGGGTGGCGAGATACGGCTTGCGGCTTTCCATGATGTCCTTCCTACATGCGCGAAACAAAAAAAGAACCCGCCACCGGATGTTGAACTGCGCCCCAAATCTTGGACGCCCTAAATAGCGACTAGGCCGCAAGGGCCTGATTCCGGTACTCCTCCGGGGTCAGGCCCTTCAATCTTACCT
>CABUUK010000010.1 GCA_902494765.1 uncultured Collinsella sp. | reverse complement strand
GAGGGCCTACGAGGCATGGGTCGAGGCGGGGCTTCCGCTCGATTGGGACAGGCAAGCCTTCGAGGCCGAGCGCAAAATGGATTCTAAAAAACACCTTGCCAAATAGGAGCGTCAGGACGGAAGGACCCCGCCGCGCGAAGCGCGCAGCGGGGCCCTGACATGTCCGAGGACGATTTGGGAGGTAAGCCCTGGGGCCTCCGATGAGAGCGGTTCCAGCCGAGGCTATTCGTCGCCGAAGCTGATGCCCAACGCCTTGGCCTCGCGCACCAGATCGCTCTGGGGATCGACAAACTTGAGCTTGCCGGCGACATCCTCGAGCGGCATGTGGCACATCTTGCCGTCACGCAGGGCAATCATGTAGCCAAACTCGCCGCGTAGGCATCCCAGTGCCGCCTCGACGCCGCACTGGGTCGCAAAGATGCGGTCCTGGGCGTCGGGCTGGCCGCCGCGCTGCGTGTGGCCGGGGATGGCGACGCGGGTCTCGCGACCGGTCTTGGCCTCGATCTCCTTGGCGATGTCGTACACGATCGACGGGCTCGTGCGCTCGGCGAGTTTCTTCTTGTACTCCTTCTTGGACAGCGCCGCGTCCTCCTTGGAGATAGCGCCCTCGGCGACGGCCACGATGGTAAAGCGGCTGCCGGTCTCCATGCGATGCTCGATGGTCTTGATGACGTTATCCATGTCGTAGGGGATCTCGGGAATCAAGATGACATCCGCGCCGCCCGCGACGCCGGCGTATAGCGGGATCCAGCCAACCTTGTGGCCCATGATCTCGATAACGAACACGCGGCCGTGACTCGAAGCGGTGGTGTGAATGTCGTCGATGCACTTGGTGGCGACGTCGATGGCGCTCGTAAAGCCAAACGTCAGCTCGGTGCCCCAGGTGTCGTTATCGATGGTCTTAGGCAGGGCGATAACGTTGAGGCCCTCTTCGCGCAGACGGTTGGCGGTCTTGGTGGAGCCGTTGCCGCCCAGCATAAACAGGCAGTCGAGCTGCAGCTTATGATAGGTGTGGACCATTGCCGGCACCTTCTCGACGCCGTCGGCCTCGGGAATATCCAGGCGCTTGAACGGCGTACGGCTCGTGCCCAGGATGGTGCCGCCACGGGTAAGGATGCCGCTAAAATCGGCGGGCGTCATGACGCGGAACCGGCTGTAGATAAGGCCCTGGTAGCCGTCCTCAAAACCATAGATCTCAATAGGCTCTTCGCTATTGGTCATAAGCGTTTTGACAATGCCGCGCATGGTGGCGTTGAGCGCCTGGCAGTCGCCGCCACTGGTAAGAAGACCGATCCTAAGCATGATGAATCCTTCCGGGCAAGTTATAACATGCGCATAAGTTTACCCCCGCACACTGTTGATACGGGGGTAAAACGTGTTAGCTCAAGCGTATAGAAATGTAAACAACGTCAGGCGAGCGTAAGGTCGACGAGCCTGGGTCCTTACAGTGCGAAGGCGTCGACGTCGCCCCAGTGGCGGCGCAGCGTAATGGCGGCGGCGGGTTCGGTATTGTCAAAGACGACCGACCATTGCGTATTGCTGGTGATGTCTTCCGGATTGGGTTCTTGCGCTGCGGCACGCAGGGCTTTCCAGACAATCGTTTCGTCCTGGGCACCGACATGGGCGTCAAGGACATCGGCGATTGCGACGGCGCGCTCTTTACCATGGCCCTGCTCGCCATTCTTTTGGTTGGGCAGCACTTCGTCGCCATAGCAGGCGTAGAAGTTCGTAACCTGGCGTACAGGAGTCGCTTTGAAAGCACGGTCCGGATCGCGCGGATCCCACTCTACTACGCGCGCGTCACCGGCGGCGTCGTTGATAAAGAAGTGGTAATCGCGTCCTGCCATGGCGTGCATGTCGTAGGCGGAAAGCAGGTCGACAGCTTCTTGCGTGGTGGCGGCACGGTCGAGCACCAGGCGGATGGCGAGCGAGGTATTGATGACGGGGCGCTGCGTGTCCTGGTCACAGGGCTTGGAGTCCAGAGTGAGTACGGCAATGGACACGCCGCATTCGTTAACACCGTCGAGCTGGGCAAACGGGCCCATGAGTGCGGCGGCGCGTCCGCCGACGGAGTCAAGCGGAGTGTTATCGCCCAGGTTGTTAAGGGCGGCAAACCCGATGGAGGCATAGCCGTCGCGTGGGTGATTGCGCACCAGCAGCGCCGAGGTGTCGTCCTTAAAGTCGTAATTGCGACCGGTGCGCACGCGGCCTTCGGCATCTACGGCGACAAAAGCGCTGCAGGCAAACTGGGGCGCCTGGACATGTACCGGCACACCGGGCAGCACCTGCGCCACCACGGCATCGATGTAGGCCTGGTCGTCGCGCACGCCAGCGGCGATGATGCGATCAAGATCGTAGTCGTAGGCGATGTCGATTGCGTACAGGTCATAGCTATCCGCGTAGCCGGTCAAGCGTTTGAGCGACGCGGCGGACTTGATTTGCTTGCGGTAAACGATACCGGTGGCAGCGGCAAGGCCGACGGCGACTCCCGCGACACCGCAGGCGATGGCAATGTTACGTGGCTTCATGACGGCTCCTCTCGTCCTGTTAGCGTAATTGTCGCAAAAGGAGCGCGGGCATGATGGCTCAACTTGGTGAGCGGCGCGGGATTAAACATGGAATGAAGAGTGCGGCGCTGGCGTGGCGGGGTATGCTGGAGGGGACCATCAACCCAGCGAAAGGGGAGAGCATGACGGATCAGGAAACGCCCGAGCGCGCGCATGTGACGGCCGACGATATCGAGGCCGCCAACGACCTCATCGACTTTATCGAGGCATGTCCCAGCATGTTCCATACGGCGGCGACCATTATGGCCGAGCTCGACGAGGCGGGCTTTACCTACCTGCCCGAGAACGCGGCGTGGGACATCGAGCCGGGCGGGCGTTATTACACGCAGCGCAATACCTCGAGCGTTATTGCCTTTAAGGTGGGCGAGGACCTGACCGCGACGTGGGGCGAGGACGGCGTTGCCGGTGACTATCATTTTCAGCTCACGGCGTCGCACAGCGATTCGCCGACGTTTAAGGTCAAGGCCGTGCCCGAGCTCGACGGCGCAGGCGAGACGCTGCGCCTGAACACCGAGGCCTACGGCGGCATGATCGACTACACCTGGTTCGACCGCCCGCTGGCGCTCGCGGGCCGCGTGTTGGTACGCGAAGGCGACCGTATTGAGAGCCGCCTGCTTGCCACCGAGCGCGAAGTCGCGATTATCCCGAGCCTTGCCATCCATATGAACCGCGGCGTTAACGAGGGCTTTGCGCCCAACCGCGCCGTCGACCTGTGCCCGCTCATCAGCGCCGGTGAGCTTAAGCAGGGCGATTTTGATGCCCTGGTTGCCGACGAACTGGACGTTGAGCCCGAGCAGATCCTGAGCCGCGATCTGTTCCTGGTCAACCGCCAGGATGCGCGCATTTGGGGCTGGGCTGACGAGTTCATCTCGACGCCCAAGCTCGACGACCTGGCCTGCGCCTACACCTCACTGCAGGCATTTTTGGGTGCCGAGAACGCGCGCGACGTCTCGGTCTTCTGCTGCTTTGATAACGAGGAGGTTGGTTCCGAGACCAAGCAGGGCGCCATGTCGACGTTCTTGGCCGACGCACTGCGCCGCATCAACGGATCGCTGGGCTTTGACGACGAGTCGTACCATCGTGCACTTGCTGCCTCGATGCTTGTGAGCTGCGACAATGCGCATGCCGTGCACCCCAACCACGCCGAGAAGTGCGACGCCCGCAATCAGGTTGTGCTCAACGGCGGTATCGTTATCAAGGAAGCCGCCAACCAGCATTACTGCACCGATGCCTTTAGCCGCGCAGTGTTCCAGGCTATTTGCGATGACGCCGACGTGCCCACGCAGGCCTTCGCCAACAAGAGCGATATGGCGGGTGGCTCCACGCTCGGCAACCTGTCGAACATGCAGGCGAGCATGCATGCCGTGGACGTGGGCCTGCCGCAGCTGGCCATGCACTCAAGCTACGAGACCGGCGGCGTACGCGACGTGATGTACGCCATTCGCGCCCTCACGGCTTTCTACGAGCGAAACCTAACCATCAACGGCGCCGAAAGCGTGGAGCTCTAAAACCTGCTAAAAGGGACAGGTTTATTATGCAGGTTTTATCTGGGCAAATGCCGCAAAGCCAACAGCTGGACAGAATTGTTATGACACCGCAGGTTGAGCAAGCGTCAGCGAGCGATGTCCAGAGCGAACAAATTGGCATGAAAAAGGCAAGGCATAGACCTTCTGGTCATGCCTTGCCTTTTGAATGACAAATTGTCGCTCTGGGCGGCGCGTAGCGTCGACCGGTCCGCCGTTCGTTAGAACGGCGGAACCCTAATGTTCGATCCAACAGCGCAGGGTCTCGCCGGCTTGCAGGTGACGCAGATTCTCTGCGGCAATGTCGACCACATTGTTGAGCGTGGCTGCCAGGTGGAACCAGCCGGAGACGTGCGGCGTGATGAGCATGTTGGGCGCATCCCACAGGGGGCTTGTCTCAGGCAGCGGCTCGGGGTCGGTGACGTCGACCGCGGCGCCGGCGAGATGTCCCGACTCCAGGGCGGCAACCAAGTCGTCGGCGACCACAAGGTCGCCGCGGCCGCCGTTGGCAAAGAAGGCGCCCGGTTTCATCGCGGCGAAGAACTCGGCGTTCGCCAGGCCGCGGGTCTCGGGTGTGCTGGGCATAAAGGATGCGACGATGTCAGCCTCGGCCAGGCGCTCGGACAGGGCGTCCATGCCGTCCATGTCCTCAAACACAATGGGGTAGACGAGTGGATGGCGCTTGATGCCGCGGACGTGCGCGCCCATGTTGCGGCAGAGCGTGGCGAAGTGGCCGCCGATATCGCCCGCGCCCAGCACCAGCACATTGGCGTTTTTGAGCGAGGTGACCGGCCCCAAATCCTCCCAGCGATGCTCGCGCTGCAAGTTGTGATAGCCGGGCAGGCGCTTCATCATGGAAAGGACCATGGCAAACATGTGCTCGCTTACGGCCTGGCCGTAGGCGCCCACCGAGCAAGACAATTTGGCGTCGGCCGGCACGGTGCCGGCGGCCAAGTAATCGTCATAGCCAGCGGTCTGCAATTGCAACAGCTGGAGATGTTCGCATGCCGTGAGCATGTCAGGGTCGATGTTGCCCAAGATCACGTCAGCATCGGCGACCTGCTCGCGCGTGGCGGCGTCGGCGCTCGTGTAGATAAAGTCCTCGCCCGGAGCGCTCGACTCAAGAATTGCACGATGACGGTCGTTGACGGGCAGCAAAACCAGGATGTTCACAAGCAGTCCTCTCCGCTCGACCTACCAAAAGGGGCAGGTTTATTTTGGCAGGTTTTATCAGGCAAAACGCTATAAAAACGCCGGGCTTTGCGATGGTTAACATATCCATCGCGAAGCCCGGCGCATCCACGGCTACCAGCTCAGCAGCTCGTAGCCGTCCTCGGTCACCACGAGCTGTACCTCGCACTGGGCCGAATCGCTACCGTCCTTGGTGCGCACACACCAGCCGTCGCCCTTGCTGATCTTGATGTCGGGCGCTCCGGCATTGACCATGGGCTCGATGGTAAAGACCATGCCCGGAGCCATGATGGTGTCCACATCGGGCGCCTCGGTGGTAAAGCCCACAAACGGGTCCTCGTGGAACTCCTTACCGATGCCGTGTCCGCCGTACTCACGCACCACGCTAAAGCCGGCGTCCTCGACCGTCTTTTGCACGGCCTCAGCCATCACGGAGAGCGGCAGCCACGGCTTGACGGCAGCCAGACCCGCCTCCACGCTGCCGCGGGTGACGTCGACCAGGCGCTGGCGCTCGGCAGAGACCTCGCCGATGCAGAACATGCGGCTCGAATCACTAAAGTAGCCGTCTAGGATCGTGGAGCAGTCCACGTTGATAATATCGCCCTCATGCAGCACGTCCGTATCGCAGGGGATACCGTGACAGACCACGTCGTTGATCGAGGTGCAAACGCTCTTGGGGTAGCCCTCATAGTTGAGGTCGGCCGGCGTGCCACCGTGCTCGACGGTGTAGTCGTAGATCATCTGGTCGATCTGGTTGGTGGTCATGCCCGCGGCGATGTGTTCGCCTACGTAATCGAGCACGCCCACGTTGATGGCGGCCGAGCGCTTGATGCCCTCGATATCGGCGGGCGTCTTGTAGAGCGTGCGGGGCAGAACCTCCCAGCCCTCTTCCCACAAGCGCTCGAGGCGCTCATCAAAGGCGCTATGGCATTTCTTATATTTTTTGCCGCTGCCGCACCAGCAGGCGTCGTTGCGGCCGGGCACGGGTCCATTGTCAAACATGGCTAACTTCCTTTCATTCGCAGCTAGTATAGCCCACCCACGCGTCCATAAAAGTTGCGGTGATATAGTTCCGATTTAAGCGGTTTAACAGCATAAATAGGAACTATATCACCGCAACTGATGGAGCGGGATGGCAGGCACTAGCTGCTGCGTGGTTTTGCTAGTAGCTCACCTGGCAGGGAATGCCGAGGGCGCGCACGCGCGCGGCAATGGCGTCGAGGGCCTCGGGTGCTGCTTTGGCAAGGCCTGCGACCGGTGTCTCGCGCGCCACCGTATAGATGGTCGCCTCCTGCGGACGAATGCGCTCGAGCACCGCGAGCCAGGGGGCGACGTACTCCTCGCCGGTGTTGTCGATGGGCTTGCCCTGATACTCACCGGTCAAAAAGATCGTCTGGATAATAACGTGACCGTCAAAGCTTGCGAACGTCTCGATCTGGTGCTCGACGTCGTAGGGGCCAACGGGCTGGTCGAGCAGCTGGATAAATGCCGGGTCGACGGTATCGAGCTTAAGAATGTTGTCATCGACCATCATGAGCGCGTCGTGCACCTCGGGGCGGTCGGCGCGCGTGCCGTTGGAGAGCACGGCGATCTTGGAGTTTGGGGCAAGCTCGTCGCGCAGCGCGACGGCGCCGGCGATGGCCTGCGGAAACTCCGGTGCGGCGGTGGGCTCGCCGTTGCCTGCGAAGGTGATCACATCGGGGAGCTCGCCCTCGGCTGCCATCTCGCGCAGCTTTGCCTCGAGCGCGTCGAGTACCACGGCAGCTGTGTTGTACGGCTCATGGCAGGGGCGCTCGGCGTTGAGGCCGTTTTCGCAGTAAATACAGTCGAACGTGCAGATTTTGCCGCTGGCCGGCATCATGTTGACGCCGAGCGAGAGACCAAGGCGACGGCTGCGAACGGGCCCAAAGATGGGGCTGGCATTCAAAAACGTAGACATAGGCATATGCTCCTCAAGACAATTGTGCCTAAGCATAGCATCGGCTCCAAAGCAGGGTGCGGGCTCTTGCTTTACAAGTTTCGTTTTTTCACGTCGCTCATTATGCCGTGTCATGAAAAGCCTCGGGTCGGGTAAAGTAAATCTGTTAACAAGGCGTAAAGCAATGCAGGTCTATCCAGCCGTACTGACGCGCAACTGGATGGGCGTTGATGATGGGGGCACAACATGGATTTTACGGTCGAGAATGCGGGCACCACGATTGCCTGTCGCGAATATGCCGGCCCGGATGTGTCGCCTGATACTCCTGCCTTGGTGTGCGTGCACGGCGCTTGTGTCGACGGCACATTTTTTGACGGTATCGCTTGTGAGCTCAGTCGCAACTACCGCGTAATTGCCTACGACCGCCGCGGCTGTGGCGGCAGCAGCGAAGCGGCAGACGGCAGCTATGATCTTGCCGCTCAGGCCGCCGACCTGCAGGCCGCGATCGAACACGTTGGCGCTCCGACAAATGTGCTTGCGCACAGCGCCGGTACGTTGGTGGCGCTGGAGCTTCTTCGCACCGAACCCCATCTCGTCGCCCGTGCGATTCTGCATGAGCCGGCTGTGTCGGCCGAAGGCGTCGGCATGGGCGCAGCTCCGGTTTTGCTCGATATGATTGCGGCTGGATAGGTTTCAAGGGCGCTCCGTCTTTTCTTGGGAGCTCTCGGCGATTTGGACCCCGAGGCTCCTGGGACGACCGAAGCGGAAGCCAAACATGCCCTGCGCAATGGTCGTTGCTTCATGGCCAATGAATACGGAACAAATATGACATATGCTCCCGACTGGGAGTGCGCCCGCACGTCAAAGGCGGTGTCGGCCGTGTTCTTGGGCGAGCTTTCGGTCGGTACGCCCCGCGAGGCTGGTACGCGAGCGGCTGCCGAATATCTCGATTGCTCTCTCGTGACGATTCCGGGCGCGCATAACGGCCTGCGCGATCGCCCCGTTACGGCGGCAAACGCCGTTCGCGATGTCTTGGAGCGTTAGCACGCTCGATGACCTGCGGGGAGGGGGACTGTTAGCGTTTCGTCATTGTTAACGAATGCGCCCATAACCGCGCGCCCGCGGCTCCATTACCGCCGTTTGATAGGTCATAAAATGCAACGATAATCGCGCGTTTGCCTGCAGCTGTTAGATGTTACCCTTGTACCATTTGGTATGCACCGTTGCCGTGTGTGACGATAGAAAGGGCCCCATATGCTCAATAATCACGAGGCAAATCTAACCGACGAGGAGGCTGCCGCCGAGGTCGCCCGCGTCGCGAAGACCTACCCCGTGGTGCGTTTGCTGTCGGCCGATCAGATTAAGAGCGAGCCTAACTGCTTGCTTGCCGGCGATCGCTGCCCTTGTCTGCGTCAGTCGAGCCTTGAGGCCTTGGCAGACTCCGATGAGGTGTCGGAGCAACTGCTCAGTGATGGTACTGAGTACCGCGCTCGCCTGCGCCCTCTGAAGGTCGAGGGCGAGCCTCACGTCCTGCTGATGGTGCGTCCGATTGATGAGCAAGAGGCTGCAGAAGAGGACCTTGTCTACACCGACGTGCTGACGAGTGTGCGCAATCGCCGATATTACGAGGAAAAGCTCCGCAACGCCCGCATGAATGCCGGTGTTGCGGTGATCGACCTTGATGATTTTAGGGTCTTCAACGATACGTGTGGCCGTCATGCCGGCGACCTTGCACTCGGTGCTGTGGCGACGGCCATACACAGCGGAATTCGTTCGACTGACGAGCTTGTGCGCTATGGCTGCGACAAGTTTGTGGTCGTCATGCCCAATATTCCCTCCGATGACTTCACCCGTCGCCTGCATCAGGTATCCGATGCCGTTCGTTCCACGATTATTCCGGGCCATGAGTACGTGAGCTTGACGGCATGTGTTGGCGGCGTTCGCATTCATGGCGAGACGGTCGATGAGGGCGTTGGCCGCGCTGTCCAGTTACTGAGCCACGCTAAGACAAAAGCCGGTACGGTCGTGACCGATGCCGATTCCATCGAGGCCTTCCAAAGCGAAAAGCCTTCGGTGCTTATTATCGATGACTCCGAGATGAACCGAGCCATTCTCAACGAGATGCTCAAGGACGAGTATTGCATCCTTGAGGCCGATAACGGTCGTACGGCGCTCGACATGGTCGACCGCTATGGCGATGAGTTGTCGCTCGTACTGCTGGATATTGTCATGCCGGGTATAAGCGGCTTTGAGGTGCTGGCCGATCTGTCGCGCCGATCGGTTAGTGACAATCTGCCTGTCATCATGATCTCGAGCGAAGATTCCGACGATGCGGTCCTGCGCGCGTACGAGTTGGGCGCCTCGGACTATATCAACCGCCCGTTTGATTCCCGTGTCGTGCGCCGCCGTGTAAGCAACACCATCCGCCTATACGCCAAACAGCGCCGCCTGACGAGCCTGCTGTCCCAGCAGTACAACGAGCGCGTCAAGAACAGTCGCATGCTCATCGACATCATGGCCGGCGTCATGGAGCTTCGCAATGGCGAGAGCGGCAGGCACGTTACGAACATCGAAAAGCTGACCGAGCTGCTGCTTGGCTGTCTGGTCCAGCGTAGCGGCACGATCTCCCTCGACAATGAGGAACGTTCCACGATTGCCCTGGCTTCGGCGCTGCACGATATCGGCAAGATGTCGATCGACGATGCGATTCTCAACAAACCCGGGCGCCTTACGCCCGAGGAGTTCGAGATTATGAAGACGCATACTACGATCGGCGCCGACATGTTGCTTGAGCTGGGCCGCCATCACGTCGGCAATGCGCTTATGGAATATGCGTACCAGATTGCGCGTTGGCACCACGAGCGCTGGGACGGCAAGGGTTATCCTGATGGCCTTAAGGGCGACGATATCCCCATCGCCGCGCAGGTGGTCTCGGTGGCTGACGTGTACGATGCACTGACGAGCGTGCGCGTGTACAAGGACGCTATCCCGCACGAGGAGGCGATTCGGATGATCCTGGACGGTAAATGCGGCACCTTTAACCCGCTGTTGCTCGACTGTCTGCTCGAGGTGCAAGACCGTATTGCCGAAACATTGGCACGCCCTGCCGACGTCGTTCAGTTTCCCACGATTTAGTTTGACCAAAGGAGTTTTAATCCATGATTTCCATGCGTGAGGCGTATGAGAAGATTGGCGCCAATTATGATGACGCGTGCGCTCGGCTGATGGGCGAGGAGATGCTTAGCCGCTTTGCCCTCAAGTTTTTGGATGACGAGAGCATGGACAAGCTGGAGGCCGCCATGGCGGCAGGAGACGCCGAAGGTGCGTTTATGGCAGCGCACACGCTCAAGGGCGTGAGCCAGAACCTGGGATTCGATAATCTGTACGAGCCGGCGGTTGTGGTGACCGAAGCACTGCGCGGCGCCGATGCCGTTGACGGCGCTCGCGAGGGAATGCATGCGCTGCAGCAGCAATATGCGGCGACGATGTCGGCCCTGCGCGAAGCGGCCGAATAAGAGCTTGCGAGCCTTGGGTTGCGTGCCGGCCACATATAGGTAAAAGGGCGCCCCGCCGGACCATGTGGCCGGCGGGGCGCCCTTTTGTGTTGTGCTGTCCGTGAACTAACGGGCCTGCTTAACCTTTGCCGCTGCCTCGACAAACGACTTCCACAGGTTAAAGTCGGTCTCGAGCGTCTTCCACGTGTACTCAGGGTGCCATTGTACGCCCAGGCAGAAAGGCTGGCCTTCGACTTCGATGCACTCGGGAACGCCGTCGGTTGCCTTGGCGACCAAGCGCGTGCTCTTACCCAGACGGTCGACGCAGCAGTGGTGTGCGGAGTTGGTCTGGATTAGCCTGTGCCCGCCAACCGCGCGTTCCAGCAGCGAGCCCGGCACGACCTCGACGGGGTGCACGGGATCGTTGAGCACGTGGGTGTGACGCCACTGCGTGCGACCCTCGCGCGCACCCAGGCTCGGCACGTCCATGCACAGGGTGCCGCCGGTGGCGACGTTGAGCAGCTGCGTGCCGCGGCAGGTGGTAAAGAGCGGCTTTTTGGCGCGGATTACCTCGTCGACCAGCTTAAACTCAAAGCTATCGCGGATTTCGCAGCAGAGGGTGGGGTCGTAGGGTCGATCATCGCCCCAACGTTTGGGATTGACATCGGGGCCGCCGGGAATGGCGATACCGTCAGCGATTTCCACGTAATGACGGATGACCTCAATGTCCTCCGTGATGGACATCTGCAGCGGCAGGCCGCCGGCGGCAAGAATGGCATCGACAAAGACACTTGCGATTTCCTCGTTGGGGGAGAGCGTCTCGCTCAAAAACGGCTTTGCTTCTTCCCAACGCGGTGCCACCAGGATGAGCGGACGGTCGGCGGGGGCAACGTCGACGTGCGGGGTATAGGACGAGGAAGTATGGGTTCCGATCATAGGTGCTGCTTTCGAATCTGAAGGTGACAGGGCGCATGAGAGACGTAGGACAACACTTTCAATGTATTTGTCCCACGGGGAGGCTGGTTAGTGGCCCTTGATGGAGTTGAGGAAGTCCTGGGCGCGCTTGGTCTGGGGATGGTCGAAGAAATCGTCGGGCGTGCCGGTTTCCACGATCTGGCCGTCGGCCATAAAGACGACGCGATCGGCCACGCGGCGGGCAAAGTTCATCTCGTGTGTAATGACGATCATCGTCATGCCCTGCTGGGCCAGACGGACCATGACCTCGAGCACTTCGTTGATCATTTCGGGGTCAAGGGCACTCGTGGGCTCGTCAAAAAGCATGGCCTTGGGCTGCATGGCGAGTGAACGGGCGATGGCCACGCGCTGCTGCTGGCCGCCCGAGAGCTGTGCAGGCACCTTATCGGCCTGCTCGGCCACGCCCACGCGGCTCAGCAGGTCCATGGCGCGCTCACGAGCTTCCTCCTTGGACACGCCCAGCACATCGACCGGTCCCAGCATGACGTTCTGCAGCACCGTCATATGTGCGAACAGGTTGAACTGCTGAAACACCATGCCCAGTTCGGCGCGCATGCGGGCAAGATCCTTGCCTTCTTGCGGCAGGGGCTCGCCCTCGATGAGGATCTCGCCCGAGTCGATAGTTTCCAGGCGGTTGATGGTGCGGCACATGGTCGACTTGCCCGAGCCCGAGGGACCGATCACAACGACGACCTCGCCGCGGTCGACCGAGAGATTGATGTCGTTGAGGACGTGTAGATCGCCATAGTGCTTATCGACGTGTCTGAGCTCGATCAGCGGCTGATTGCCGGTGGAAGAGGTGCTCTGTGCCATGGTGCTCGGCTCCTTATGACTCGAAATGGTAAAGCGTTAGCGGATGATGGTCGCGCCGGTCTTGTGCGAAACATAGACAGCGGCCTTGTTGATCGCGACGTTGATGAGGATGTAGATGACCGCGATAACCAGGTAGACCGACACGAGGGCGTCGTAGTTGGTAATGAGCACGCGGGCGTTTTGCATGAGGTCGGGGTAGCTCACCACGTAGGCAACGGTGGTGTCCTTGACTACGACCACAAGCTGCGAAATCAAGGACGGAATGATAAACCGAATAGCCTGCGGCAACACGATTTTAAAGGTGATTTTGGCCTTGGAGAGACCGAGCGCCTGGGCCGCCTCGACCTGACCGCGCGGCACGGCATTGACGCCGGCGCGGAAAATCTCGGCCAGCACGCCGGCCGCAGCGAGCGCGACAGGCAGCGTGAGCATCCAAAACGACGGTAGCGCGATCTTGTACTGGGGCAGCACCAAAAAGAAGAAGTAGATGAACAGCAGACTCGGCACGCCGCGGAAGAAATCGGTGAACACGCGGCAGACCAGCTGCAGCGGCTTAATGTCGCTGGTGCGGCCGAGCATAAGGCCTAGGCCCAGCACCAGTGCGATGGCGCCAGCGGTGAGTGCGACTTTAACGGTGCCCTCAAAGCCGGCAAGCAAGAACTTCCAGGTGGTGAGGTGCGTGAAGAAATACCAATAGTGGACCGAAAGCTGGCCGGTCACATAAAAGCGCTGCAGTACCAGGACGGCGAGCGCGGCCACGGCAACGAGCGAAATGGCGGTGCCGATGCGAATCTTGGCGCGCATCTTGGGGCCGGGAGCCTCGTAGAGCGCATCGCGCATGGTAAGCGCAGGGGAGGAATGCTTGCTCATCGGAGGATCCTCACCTTCTTATCGATGTAGTTGCCAATGTGGCTCACCACAAAGGCCGTGCCCAGGTAGCCGAGCGCCGAGATAAAGAACGCGGCGACGCCGCCAAGTGAGCGCGTGTTGATATAGCTCACCACGCCGGTGAGCTCCTGCGGTTTAAGCGGCACCTGGCTGCCGAGCGCGGTGGTGAGCATGACGGCGATAAAGAGGTTGGTCATGGGCAGCACGCTTGAGCGCAGTGCCTGCGGTATCACGATCTTGGCGAGGATACGGTTAAAGCTCATGCCGAGCGAACGGGCGGCTTCGACCTGACCGACGCCGACGGTGTTGATGCCGCTCATAAAGTTTTCGGAACCAAAGGCCGAGCCCAAAAGGACCGTGGCGACGATAACGCAGGTGCGGTAGGGCAGGACGACCTTGAGCGGCGGCAGCGCGTAGACGACGATGATAAGCAGCGCGATGCCGGGGATGTTACGGAAGACCTGGACATACAGGTCGCCAAAGACGCGCAGCGGCTTGAGCGGCGACACGCGCATCACGGTAACGGCGACGGCCAGCACCATGGCGATGGCAAACGACTCAAGCGTCATGCCCCAGGTTGCGAGCAGCGCGTCGATATAGTTCTGGCCATAGAGCGACCAGAGCTCGGAGAGACTCATGCGGACCTCCTGCCGATAAGGAAAGGGGCTCCCGTGTGTACGGAAGCCCCGACAACTCAGTGATGAAACAGTTTACCGCAATAAAGCACATCGTGCGTTTCCGTATGGTTTCGTTGCGGCCGTTACCAGGCTCGCTGCCTAGGCGCCGATCTCGGGCAGCTCGGGAACATTGGTGTCGCCCGTACGGTCGCCGATGCAGATCTGCCACAGCTCGGTCCAAGTGCCATCGTCCTCGATCTTCTTAAGGAAGTCGTTAACGAAGGCGACGCCGTCGGAATCGAGCGGCAGGCCGATGCCATAGGGCTCCTTGCTGCCGAAGGGCTTGCCGGCGATCTTGTACTTACCGGGCTCGCGGACCAGGGCGCTCTGCTGCATGTTGTTATCGATGACGTAGGCGTCAACGCGGCCCTGCTGGAGTGCCTGGCGGGCCTCCTCGTCGGTCTTGAACTCCTGCTGGCTGGCCTTGGGGGCGAACTCCTCCAGGATGGCGGGGCCGTTGGAGCCGGACTGGACGGCGACGTTCTTGTCGGCCAGGTCGTCAACGCTCTTGATGTCGTCGTTATCGGCGAGCACCAGGATGGCCTGCTGCGTGTAGTAGTAGGGACCGGCAAAGGAGACGAGCTTCTTGCGCTCATCGGTAATGGTGTAGGTGGCGAAGACGGCGTCGACCTGGCCGTTCTGCAGGACGGACTCACGCGTGTCCGAGGTTACCTGGGTGATCTCGACCTTGTTCTCGCCCAGAATGTAGTTGGACAGGAGCTGTGCGATACCGGCATCGAAGCCGCGGGTCTGACCGTCTTTCTCGTTGAGGAGGGAGAAGAGCGTGGAGGTCTGAACGCCACCGATCTTAAAGACGCCGGCGTCCTTAACGGCCGTGGCCCAGGTGCTGGCAGCGATGGCGTCGTCATCGGCCTTGGGGCCGTTGTCGACGAGCTTGTCGAATGCCTTGGCGTCGAGCGTGGTGGAAGCCTCGGTATCTTCGGAGCTCTTGGAGGAGCCGGCGGCGGAACCCTTGTCGGCCTCGGCGCTGGTGTCGGAGCAGCCGGCAAGACCAAGGCCGGCGACGGTTGCGAAGGTGGCGGCAACGAAGCCGCGGCGGTCGAGAACGACCTGCTGGGAGAGGTTCTTGCTCATGGTAGAACACCTTTCTCAATAAAATCCCTAGCGGTTGAGTAGAGTTATACCCTATCGCGCTCAAATGGGTCAACACGAAATAACTCAGAAACATACTTGTCTTATGGGTTATTGTACCTACTAAAAAGGGACAGGCACCTTTGTGGTGGTTCTTGCAGATGTGGTGGCATGTCTCGCTGCTTTGTCTCAATCTGTAACAGGTAGACGAGGAAATGGGTTCTTACTGTTACAGATTGAGATTTTCTCTTCAGGGGAATTCGAATGTCTCAATCTGTAACATCTGGACGGCCAAAAGGTCTCTATCTGTTACAGATTGAGACAAAGGTCTGGGACTAAGACATCTTATCTAGATCTGTAACAGTTAGACGGGAATTCGGGCCCTAGATGTTACAGATTGAGATAATTGAGCTGTGAAAACAAAAACCTCCGCAGGGGTGCTTCCCCTGCGGAGGTTTTTTACTCGTTGAGTAGCCTTACGGCTTCGGCGGCCATATTCTCGACCGTCATGCCGTTCTGAGCCAACAGCTCGTTGGGATCGTAGCGGTCGGGGAAGCCCTTGGCGATGCCGAAGGTGCGCGTGCGCACGGGCGTGCAGGCCAGGTAGCACGCCACGCGCTCGCCCCAGCCGCCGTCCAAGATGCCGTCCTCGAGGGTGACGACAACACGATGCTCAGCAGCAAGGCTATCGAGGAACTCGCGGTCGAGTTCGGTTGCAAAGCGCGGGTTGACGAGCGTGGCCTCGATACCGTACTCGGCAGTCAGACGGTTTGCCACGCGCTCGCCCAGCTCAAAGAAATCGCCAAGCGCGAGCAGGGCAACGTCGCGGCCCTGACGCACCACGTTGTAGCGCGCGACGCCGTAATCGGTGCCCTCGGCGGGCGCCAAATCGGGGCGGCTAACCAGGCCGATGCCCGGTACGCGGATCGCCACGGGATGCTCGCGGTGGTCGAGCGACCAGCTCAGCATGGACAGATATTCCTCCATGCAGGCCGGCGCCAAGTAGCGCATGTTGGGAAGACCGCCCAGCATGGAAATATCAAAGAACGAAAGGTGCGTCTCGGACGTGGTGCCAAAGATTGACGCACCAAACACCAGGATGGTTGCGGGGGCGTCGTTGAGGCACAGGTCGTGCCACAGCTCGTCGTAGGCGCGCTGCAAAAACGTGCCGTACACACCAAAGACTGGCTTGGTGCCCGAGCGTGCAAGCGCGGTGGCAAAGGTCACGGCGTGCTCCTCGGCAATGCCCACATCGACGAACTGTTTGCCGGCGGCAGCGCGAAGCTCGGGTGTAAAGCCCATGATGTAGGGTGTGGCGGCCGTGATGCCCACGACCTGCGGATCGCGCTCGATGGCGGCGCTGAGCGCCTCGCCCGTAATGTCGGCATAGGTGCGCGGCGCAGGCTCGCTCGGATGGCCCGGGCAGAGCTTGCGTCCAGTTGCCATGTCAAACGGACCCACATGATGCCAGTGTTCGGGGTCGCTCTGGGCCGGCTCAAAGCCCTTGCCCTTGGCGGTCGAGACGTGCAGCACGATGGGGTGATCGATATCGCGCAGTTCCTGCAGCGCGTCGACTAGGGCCAACACGTCGTTACCGGCGTCCAGATAGCGGTAGTCGAGCCCCATCGCGCGGAAAACGTTGCGCTCACAGGTGCCGTTGCTGGCGCGCAGCTCGGCCAGATTGCGATAGAGGCCACCGTGGTTCTCGGCGATGGACTGGTCGTTGTCATTGACGATGATGATTAGGTTGCTATCGAGTTCGGCGGCATTGTTAAAGCCCTCAAACGCCAGGCCGCCCGAAAGCGAGCCGTCGCCAATAACGGTAATGACGTTGTACGCATCGCCCGCCAGGTCGCGCGCGTGGGCAAGGCCGCAGCCCAAGCTCACCGAGGTCGAGGTGTGACCCATGGCGAACAGGTCGTGCTCGGACTCGTCGGGATTGGCAAAGCCAGAAGCCTCACCATAACGCTCCGGATCGATATAAGTGTACGCGCGCCCCGTCAGCGCCTTGTGGGCGTAGGTCTGGTGCGAAACGTCAAAGACAATCTTGTCGATGGGGGAGTTAAACACGCGATGAAGCGCAACCGTAAGCTCAACGACGCCCAAGTTGGGGGCAACGTGCCCGCCGACGGCGGCGGAGCTTTCGAGGATTGCCTGGCGAATCTCGTCGCAGAGCTGTGGGAGCTCGGCACGATTAAGAGCCTTGACGTCCTCGGGCGTTGTCGTTTGCGTAAGCAGCATCGTTGTGGGTTACTCCATGCGAATCGTGCGCCGGCACTCCCTTGGCCGGCACAATTGCACAAGACAGTCTCGCACATTTTGGCGTTTGATATGTGACGGCGGCGCGGTAATTCGCCAACTGGTGGGGCAAAACGTTTTGTCCGATGCCATACTGATGTGTTCCATGATGTTTTTATCGATTGTGCACAAGCCGTGGCTTGCCGCCGTGAGCCGCTGGAAGGAGGCAGCATGTCCGATGCCGTTCGTGCCGAGAAAATCGCGCACGAGGTCGACGATGCCGCCCGCCAGCTCGCCCAGGTGGGCCGCTTGGACCTGACGCGCGAGTTTATCCAGCATGGCGGCGTGACGGTCTATGCACATGTGACCTCGGTGGCACGGGCAAGTCTGTCCTTTGCCGAGCACTTGGGCCGTGCTGGCATTTCGATCGACCGTGCCTCGCTGCTGCGCGGAGCCTTGTTACACGATTACTTTCTCTACGATTGGCACGACCCCGACCCAAGCCACCGGCTGCATGGCTTTCGTCATCCGTTTTTTGCCCTAGCGCGCGCGGAGGAAGATTTTGAGCTGACGTCGCGCGAGCGGAATATTATCGTGCGGCATATGTTTCCGCTGGTGCCGGTGCCGCCGACGTGTCGTGAGGCTTGGATTGTATGCCTGGCAGATAAATGGTGCGCCCTGCGCGAGACGGTCGCCGGTCGTCTGCGGCGCAAGGACGAGACGGACGATAGCGTGAGTAAAGCATCGAGCGAAAAGAGGAGAGGGTAGACGGTGGGGACCGCGATTGATATTGCGTTTGGCGGCGCGACGCTTGCCGCCTGCCCACTCTCGGCGCTGGTGCTCTCGTTTGCCTTTTACGGGTTTTGCGGTTGGGCATGGGAGTCGACAGTATGCGCCATGCTCAATCACGGACGATTTGCCAACAGTGGCTTTTTGCTGGGGCCGTGCTGCCCCATCTATGGCGCGGGCGGCATTGCCTGCTGGCTGCTGTTGCGCGGGATTCCGGATGCCTCGAGCCAGTTTGTCGCTGCAGCGCTCGTATGCAGCGTGATTGAGTACAGCGTAGGCGTGCTGTTGGAAAAAACAACGGGCGCTCGCTTTTGGGATTACTCGCACCTGCCGTTTAACTTGCACGGACGCATCTGCCTGTACTGGGCCTGCGCGTTTGGCTTGGGTGCGTTGTGTATTTGCCGTTTAGTGGAGCCGGCATTGCTGGGGCTGCTTGGCCATCTGCCGGTGCTGATTGTGCGGCTGTCCGCCTTTATCGTCGCGGTCGCGATGATGGTCGACGCGGTGTGCTCGTTGGCGAGCTGGCGGCGTCTGTCTGATCAGCTGGAGCGGGTCCGGGCCGACCTTGCCGACCGCATCAATGAGTCGCTTGCCGATGCCTCGGACTCAGTGCTCGAACGTATTCCCGATTCTACGATTGACTCGGTAGCACAGACGCACATCCGTAGCCGTGCCGTTAACGCGTGGCTGGCCGAGCTGGGTGACGCCGCGCTCGATGCCCTGCGCGAGAAGGCTTCGATGCCGACGTTTATCGCGGATGGTGCTCGCGGCCTGGCGCTTGCCGCCCGCCGCGTGGCCGATGCCGCGCCGAGCATGCCGCGTCCGTCGCTCAGTCGTCGCATTGCCGGCAAGCGCATGAGCCGTCCGGTACCGAGCGTGTCACTCAGTCGTCGTGACCTGCGCTTCTTCAATGCCTTCCCGCGCTTGCGCATCAACCGCTACGAGGGCGTCATCCGAGCTACCGACCTCCGCGACCGAGCCCGCGAGCTGTTCCGCCGCTAGCCGGGACGGGCGCGCTCACGGCTTCCTTGCTCGCGTATTTCCCGTTCGTTTCGCGTCCGTTGCCGCGCCGTTTCCAAGATTGCGGCACCGTTTCCATTCGACAACGCCGCGTTTAACAACGCCGTATCTGGTCTACACCAGTTGCCCCTCGGCCGCATTATGGGCGCCGACAACGTTCATGCGACCAAGGGAGAGCGAATGTACGATACGGGATCGACAACGTTTATGCTCGTCTGCACCATGCTCGTGTTTTTAATGACACCGGGCTTGGCGTTTTTCTATGGCGGCCTGTCCAGGCGCAAAAATGTCATCAACACCATGCTCATGTGCTTTGGCGCCATTGGCCTGGTTGGTGTGCTGTGGATTGTTGCCGGCTGGTCTCTGGCCTATGGCGGTGACGGTTCCAGCCCGTTTATTGGAGGCCTTGACCAGCTGCTGTGCCTGCCGGTACTCAACCAGGTGCTGCAGGCGGCCGAGGGCAATGCTGCGGACGGTGTCGTCTACCCTCAGATCATCAACATCGCCTTTCAGATGGCGTTTGCCATGATCACTGCTGCTATCGTCACGGGCAGCCTGGCCGGCCGCGTTAAGTTTGGTGCCATGACGGCCTTCCTGGGCATTTGGCTGCTTGTGGTCTATGCGCCGCTTGCCCACATGGTTTGGGGCGGCGATGGCTCCTTTATCGGTGACATTATCGGCGCACTCGACTTTGCCGGCGGCGACGTGGTGCACATTTCGTCCGGTCTTACCGGCCTGATCCTTTGCTTAATGCTCGGCCGTCGTCGCGGTTTTGGCATGGTGAGCTACCGTCCGCATAACGTGCCGTTTGTGGCGTTGGGCGCCGGCCTGCTTTGGTTTGGCTGGTTTGGCTTTAACGGCGGCAGCGAGTTTAAGGCCGACGCCGTGGCGGCGCTCGCCATCCTCAACACCGTGACGGCCAGCGCAGCGGGCATGGTCTCGTGGCTTGCCGTCGAGCGCGTGCACACCGGTCGACCCACGCTGGTGGGCGCCAGCACCGGTCTGGTTGCGGGCCTTGTGGTGGTCACGCCGGGCGCGGGCTTTGTCGAGCCGTGGGCAGCGCTGGTTATGGGCCTGATCGTGTCGCCCGTCTGCTACTTGGCCATCAGTCATCTTAAGACCAAGTTTGGCTACGACGATGCGCTCGACGCGTTCGGTTGCCACGGCATCGGCGGCATCTTGGGCGGCGTGCTCACGGGCCTGTTCTGTGTGCCGGAGCTCTCGTGGACCGGTAAGGGTGGCCTGTTCTACACGGGCGATGTCTCGCTGCTCATCTCGCAGATTTTGGGCATTGTGGTGACGGTCGCTATTGTACTGGTGCTCGACTTGGTGATCGCCGCGGTGGTCAAGGCGCTGTTCCACGGCAGCCTGCGCGTGGACGAGGCCGACGAGGCGCTGGGCCTGGACGCGAGTCAACACGGCGAGAGCGCGTATCCCTCGTTCTCGGGACTTGACTAGCGGCTTCCCCAGGCTCCGCACCTTGCCGTTCAATCGTCGCGCGGCTTTCCCAGGCACCCGACCTTGCCCCTCAAACCGTCGCTTGCGTACCGAAGTACGCGGCGCTCCTCTTTCGGGGCAATCTCGGGCACCTGGAAAACCCGTGCCATGTGAAGGGCAATCAATTTCTTTTATTAAAGAGAGGAATTCACTATGAAGAAAATTACGGCGATCGTTCGTGCCGAGAAGCTTGTGGTTCTCAAAGACGCGCTGTTTGCTGCTGATGTTCGTGGTATGACCATCAACCAGGTGCAGGGCTGCGGCGCTCAGCATGGCTGGAAGGAATACGTGCGCGGCAACGAGTTGCTTGTCAACACGATCCCTAAGGTGCAGTTCACGCTCATTTGCGCCGATGAGCATGTCGACGGAATTGTCGAGATTATCTGCAATGCTGCTCGCACCGGTGCCGTTGGAGACGGCAAGATCTGGGTCGAGCCGGTCGAGGAAGTTATCCGCATCCGCACCGGCGAACACGGCCCCGCCGCGGTGTAGCATCGACCGCCTGCCATCCGCAACGTTAAAATACTGCAATGAGGCACAAGACTTGCGTTGCGGATGGACAGATTATGGGGCGTAATAAATATCCCGAGGAGACGGTCGCGAAGATTCTTGACGCGGCGCTGGAGCTATTCTGCGCACAGGGTTATGAGGGGACGAGCATTCAAGATATCGTCGACCGCCTCGATGGCATGACCAAGGGCGCTGTCTATCATCACTTTAAGAGCAAAGAGGAGATTTTCAACGCCGCATTTGATCGGGCAATGGCTCCGATTGTTGAGCAACGTCGCTCAACGCTTGGTATCGGCAATATGACCGGAGCCCAAAAGCTCAAGCGACTGTACGCGCCCGAGTCTGTCGTTCCGCAAATTGAGCTATGGGCACGCATGCATCCTGCGGCAGATCCGGTAAAAAGCTCGCGTCTACTGGCGATGCAGTACCAGGGCTCGTTCGACGAGTCGGCCGATGGCTGTCTCTTGCCAGTGATCGAGGAGGGCATCGCCGACGGCTCCATTGCGTGCAAATGCCCGCGCGAAGCGGCTGAGGCCGTATCGCTGTTGGCGAATCTTTGGCTGCTGCCGCTGTTCCGTCCGCTCGAGACCAAAGATCGAATGCTCGCTCGCGCGCAATGTTTGGCGCAGATGGCGGCCGCGGTGGGGCTCGATTTGGGTAATGAAGTGCTTCAGACAACGGCTCAGATTTGGGACGTATGGAACCGTGCTGGGTGGTAATATAGATACTGACGGTATGTAATTGATTTGTAAGGGTAGCCACGGCTGCCCTTTTCAAGTCATTAAATACATACTAATGGTATGTATAGGGGGCGGGCTTATGGCTGGAATGTGGAGGAGTAGCGTCTCGTTGGTGCAAAAAACAGTGCGATCCATCAGGCTTTTCGGTCTTCTTGTTGCACAGCTGTGCGCGTATTCGATGTTGTCGGCACTGTGTTTTGCGTGCCCGCTTTACTTGTTCGATTGCAGCGGCTCGTCAACGTTATATGGCGCCGTCGCGGCGATAGCGTTCATACCGGGCGTGCTCGCGACTCCGGTTGGCGGAATCTTGGCGGATCGGGGAAGACATCGCGGGGTTCTTGTGGTGCTCGGCATTGTTCTGATGGCTGCATCGCTGTTGTTTATCCCCATGAAGCGGCCGCTGCCTCTTGCGATTGTCGTGGCAGCAATGCTTTGCGTCCAATATGGCATCCAATCGCTGCTGAAGCCGATGCTTCAAATTGAGACGGTGCGCATGACGGGCCCAGAAAAGGTTGAGCGTGCCACTGCGTTGGTCTCGCAGATAACCATGGCGAGCAATATCTTGGGGCCTGTAGTCGGGACGGCAGTCTATGGGTGCTTTGGTATCGACGCTCTATGCGAAACCGCGGCGTTGACGTTTGCGATGTCAGCCCTACTGTTCGGGGGCGCACTCAAGCAAAATGCCTCATCTGGAATGACAGGGGACAGTACGACTTGCTCGACATGCCGAAGCGGTTTTCGGGAGTCGATTCGGTACCTGTTTCAAAACGCATCATTGCTCGTTGTGTTTTTGCTTGCGGCTATTTTGAACCTTGCGTTAGTTGGGTTAACGATTGGTGCTCCCGTTATTGTTGCAAAGCATCTCGGAATGCAATCATCCTTTGTTGGGATTATTGAGGTGGCTATGGGCTTAGGTGGTCTTGTCGGCAGCGGTTTGGTCGGTATTTGGCCGCATCGTTTTTCCTTCAAGGGCATATGTCGATATGTTGCGATGATTAGTTTTGGAGTCGTACCGATTATTGTCGCACTACTGAGCGGTCCTGATGAATTAGCGTTTGCCGCGCTTGCGGCCGGCTCGGCATGGGTTATGGCGTGGGCAAGCATTACATCGGTCGAAATCGTTTCATTTGTTCAGCGGTCAGCGCCAAAGGAACTCTGCGGAAAAGTGCTGGCACTCGTTTATATGACGCTTTCCTGTGCAACGCCTATTGGCCAATTGGTTTACGGGCTCGCATATGATCGATGGACACCGGCGATTGTATTCGCAGGCATGTTGGCGGTGCTGACGTTGACGACGGCGCTGTTTTATCGGCTGAAAAATCGCTTGTGGCGATTGCCTTAACGCGCTGGGGCACCGTGGATTTGCGGAAGCATTGTCCCGCCGCGCAGGGACGCCGTTGTCTGGGCATGCCTCTCCTTCGTCTACAATATCGTGAAGACGAAGGAGAGACACGCCCATGATCAAGATGTTTGCGAGTGATTTAGACGGAACGCTGCTGAACGCCCTGCACGAAGCGGATGGGACCATCCGCCGTGCCATTCGCGAGCTGACCGAGGCTGGCCTGCATGTGGTTCCCGCGACCGGACGCTCGACGCTGCCGGTCGGCGAGCATGGCTTTACGGGGCTGGCGCTCGATGCTTGCTGCTCTAACGGATCCATCGTGCGCGACAGCCATGGCGAGGTGCTCAAGACCTGGACTATCGACCCACAGATTACCGAGGAGCTGCTCAAGGCATTCCCGGACATTTGCTTTGATTGCTCCACACCCGATGGCATGTTCTCGAGCGGTTCGTTCGAGATGCATCAGGCAGGCTTTAAAAAGGATAGCCCCATCAAGCGCATCGTGATGCGCGGTATGCGTGCACGTGGCGGGTATCACGAGGAGCAGTATTTCGATCAGTCGATCGGCGATATCTTGCGTCACGATGTATGCAAGATCAATTGTCGCGTGACCTCGCCCGAGCTGGAGCGCGACCTTAAGGCATATTTGGCCGAGCGCTCGGACCGTGTAGTCAACGCGCCGTTTGACCCGGTGATGTTCGAGATCACGGACGCGGCGTGCAACAAGGGCGAGAGTGTGGCCTGGCTGGCGGGTTACTACGGTATTGCCGAGGACGAGGTCGCGGTCTACGGCGACGGCGGCAACGACATCGCCATGCTCAAGCGCTTCCGTCACAGCTACGCGACCAAAAACGCAAGCGATGCAGCCAAGGCCATCGCGAGTGCGACCATCGGCAGCTGCATGGTCCACGCCGTCCCCAAACACATGCTCGCCACCATGCGCAAGCAAAACTCCCGCACCGTCATCGAATAATGTGGCAAAGGGACTGTCTCTTCGTCACATCCCAAATATTGCCTTTACGTGTTGATGCACACGGTGTGCAATAATACTCGCACTGTGCAATAGCGCACAGGCTGAGTAACAAGGAGGACGCTTGTCCCAGCTCGAGAAATGCGATCGCCGGTCCCTTCGCTCGCAGCGTGCCCTTCGCCAGGCACTTGCCAGCGAGCTTGCCGAAAGCGGCGACCTTTCGCGCATTAACGTCGCGTCGCTCACCGAGCGTGCCGGCCTTACGCGCCGCACGTTCTATTCGCACTACCGCGATATCCCCGACTTTATCAGCCAGATCGAGGACGGCCTGCTTGCCGAGATTCGTGAGCGGGTGGAGCTTATCACCGCAGCTCAATTACCCGATCTTTACCGCAACATCGACGAGCTCGAGCCGGCACCCGGTTCGGTTGAGCTGCTTCGCTATCTTGCGGCTAATCGCGACCTTATCGGGGCCCTGCTGGGCCCGGGCGGCGACCCCGCCTTTATTAAAAAGATCATCGATACCGCACGCGAGGCCGTGGTGCCGCGTGCACAGACGGGCATTTTGGGCTTGGCGCTGGGCACCTTCTTTGACTACTACGTCACCTATGTCGTGAGTGCCGAGGTCGGCATGATCCAACGTTGGTTTGAGCGTGACCTTTCCGAATCGCCTGAGACCATGGCGCGCATCATGACGGTTATCGCCTTTGTGCGCCCCGGCGACCTGTATGGCCAACCCATCGATATCAACGTGCCGGAATACGGCTTGAAGCTATTGAACCTGCAGCTCGAGGACGCAGCCGACACCGCCGCAGCCGTCGAGTCCAACAACTAAGAGGAGAGACAATGAGCAAACTCGTCGAGGGCATTAAGGACCGTATGGTCGCTGCCGCGCGTGAGGCCGCGCCCGTCGTGGTGGATGCCGCGCAGAAGGCCGCGACCGCAGCTGCCGAGAAAGTTGCCGAGGCAGTTGCCGATGCCAAGAACGCGGCAGGGGAGACGTCCGCCGCCAGCGAGCCCGCCGCCGCCCCCGTAGCCGTCACCGCCGCCCACGCCCCCGAAGGCGCGATCTTCAACCCCGAGGCCGCCCACGGCAACCTGCACCTGGGCATCGACGTGGGCTCCACCACTGTTAAGCTCGCCGTGCTCAACGACGACAACCAGATCGTGTACGCCAAGTACCAGCGCCATCACACCGATGTCCGCGCCTGTGCCCGCGACTTGTTCGAAGGCGCCGCGACCGTGTTGCCGACGGCCCAGATGACCTGCGCCATTACCGGCTCGGGCGGTCTGCTGCTGTCCCAGTGGCTCGACTTGGAGTTTGTCCAAGAGGTCATTGCCAGCAAGCGTGCCGTCGAGACCCTCATCCCGGCCACCGATGTCGCCATCGAGCTGGGCGGCGAGGACGCCAAGATCATCTACTTCGACAACGGCATCGAGCAGCGCATGAACGGCACCTGCGCCGGCGGCACGGGCGCGTTTATCGACCAGATGGCAACCCTGCTGCACACCGACGCGAGCGGCCTCAACGAGCTCGCGGCCAACGCCACCGCCATCTATCCCATTGCCAGCCGCTGCGGCGTCTTTGCCAAGACCGACGTGCAGCCGCTGCTCAACGAGGGCGCCCGCCCCGAGGACGTGGCCGCCTCCATCTTCCAGGCCGTCGTGACCCAGACCATCTCGGGCCTGGCGTGCGGCCGTCCCATCCGCGGCAACGTCGCCTTCCTGGGCGGCCCGCTGCAGTATCTCTCCGAGCTGCGCCACCGCTTCTACCTCACGCTCAACCTGGACGAGGAGCACCGTATCGTGCCCCAAAACGCCCACCTGTTTGTGGCGAGCGGTGCCGCCATGGCGCACGAGTCCAATAAGCTCAGCTCGTTCCCGCAGCTCATCGAGGCCATCGACAGCCTGGGTGACACGCAGAGCGCCGAGGTCGAGCGTCTGGACCCGCTCTTTGCCACTGACGAGGACTTTGCCGAGTTCAAAACCCGCCACGACCAGGAAGTCGTCCCCAAGGGCAAGCTCGACGGCTACACCGGCCGCGTGTTCATCGGCATCGACGCCGGTTCCACCACCATGAAGGCCGCGCTCGTGGGCGAGGACGGCCAGCTGTTGCACACCTGGTACGGCAACAACAACGGTGACATCCTGGGCACGGCCAAGGTCATCATGGCCGATTTCTACAACCATATCCCCGCGGGCTGCACCATCGGCCACGTGACCACCACGGGCTACGGCGAGGCACTGCTCATCGAGGCCCTCAAGGCCGATTCCGGCGAGATTGAGACCGTCGCGCACCTGCGCGGCGCCAAGGCATTCCTGCCCGGCGTCGAGTTTATCCTGGACATCGGCGGCCAGGACATGAAGTGCTTGCGCGTCAAGGACGGCGTTATCGAGCACATCATGCTCAACGAGGCCTGCTCGTCGGGTTGCGGTAGCTTTATCGAGAGCTTCGCCGTGTCTATGAACATGGACGTGCGCGCGTTCGCCGATGCCGCCATCCATGCTAAGGCCCCGGTCGATTTGGGCAGCCGCTGCACGGTCTTTATGAACTCGCGCGTCAAGCAGGCGCAAAAGGAAGGCGCCACGGTGGGCGACATCGCGGCCGGCCTGTCCTATTCCGTCATCAAGAACGCTCTGTTCAAGGTCATTAAGCTGCGTGACCCCAAGGAGATCGGCAGCCAGGTGATCGTTCAGGGCGGCACCTTTATGTCCGATGCCACGCTGCGTGCGTTTGAGCAGCTCACCGGCGTTCACGCCGTGCGTCCCGACATCGCCGGCTGCATGGGCGCCTATGGTGCGGCCCTGCTCGCCCGCGATCGCGCCGGCGCCGACGGCACTTCGACCATCCTTTCGGCCGAGGACATCGCGCACCTCACCGTGACGCAAAAACACGTCCGCTGCGGCCGTTGCTCCAACAACTGCCAGCTTACCGTCAACGACTTTGGCGGCGGCAGACGCTTCATTACCGGCAACCGCTGCGAGAAGGGCGCCGGCCACAAAAAGCAGAAGACCGAGGCCCCTAACCTCTTCAAAAAGAAAAACGAGTTGCTCTTTAACCGCGAGGTCCTGAGTCCCGACGAGGCCCCGCGCGGCACCGTCGGCATTCCGCGCGCGCTCAACATGTACGAGAACTACCCCTTCTGGCACGCGTTCTTTACGCGTCTGGGCTTTAGCGTGCAGCTGTCCGACCAGTCGAGCAAGAAGACCTACCAGGCGGGCATCGAGTCCATGCCGTCCGAGAGCGTGTGCTACCCGGCAAAGATGAGCCACGGCCATGTGATGAACCTTATCGACCGTGACGTCGACTTCATCTGGATGCCGTGCGTGCGCTGGGAGCGCAAGGAGGATCCGACGGCTGGCAACTGCTATAACTGCCCCATCGTCATGAGCTACCCCACGGCGCTGGCGCTCAACATCGACGAGATTCGCGAGCAGAACATCGAGTTCCTGTATCCGTTTGTGCCGTATCACGACAAGACCGAGCTCAAGCGCCGTCTGTACCAGGTACTCGCCGTCGACCGCGTGGCCGATGCGCAAGCCGGTCGCGGTCGCGTGCGTGGACCCAAGATCACGCGCTCCGAGGTCGATGCCGCCGTCAACGCTGCCTTTGAGGCCGATGCGCGTTTCCACGAGGACATCCAGACTATGGGCGAGGAGGCTCTTAAGTGGGTCGAGGACCACGGCGGTCACGGCATCGTGCTCGCCGGCCGCCCCTACCATAACGACCCCGAGATCAACCACGCCCTGCCCGAACTTATCTCGAGCTTTGGCTTTGCGGTCTTTACCGAGGATTCGCTTGCGCACCTGGTGAAGCCCGAGCGTCCCATCCGCGTCGTCGACCAGTGGATGTACCACAGCCGCCTGTACGCCGTCGCCCGTTTTGTGACGATGCGCAACGACCTGGATCTGATCCAGCTCAACTCCTTCGGCTGTGGTCTCGATGCCCTGACTACCGACCAGGTGCAGGAGATTCTGGAGGCCAGCGGCAAGATCTACACCGTGCTCAAGATCGACGAGGTGTCCAACCTGGGCGCCGCGCGCATCCGCATCCGCTCGCTCATGGCAGCGCTCAAGGACCAGGAGGCCGAGCGCCTGGCCGATGCCACGGCCGCGGGCGAGGCCTACGAGCAGGGCGATGCCGCGCCGGTGTCGCCCTCCACGGATGCCCCCGCGTTCGCGAGCCGCAAGTACACGTTCGAAGCGCAGCGTGAGAGCGCATCGACCGCGTGGCCAAAGGTGCCCTTTACCGAGCAGATGCGCGAGGAGGGCTATACTATTCTGTGCCCGCAGATGGCGCCGATCCACTTTGACCTGGTCAAAGAGGTGTTCCGCGGTGCCGGCTACAACTTGGAGCTGCTGCCCTCGACCGATCACGACGCCGTCGAGGCCGGCCTGCGCTATGTGAACAATGACATTTGCTATCCGTCCATTTTGGTGACCGGCCAGATTATGGAGGCCATCGAGAGCGGTCGGTACGACCTGTCCAAGACGGCCGTGGTTATCAGCCAGACCGGCGGCGGCTGCCGTGCCACCAATTACATCGCGCTCATCCGCAAGGCCCTGCGCGAGAGCGGCCATCCTGAGATCCCGGTGATCTCGCTTTCGGCCGTGGCGCTCGGCGAGGACAACCCCGGCTTTAAGATTACGCCGGCGCTGCTCAAGCAGGCAGTCTACGCGGTGCTCTTTGGCGACGTGATGATGCAGATGCTCTACCGCTGCCGCCCGTACGAGGCAACGCCCGGTGCCGCCAACGCGCTCTACGAGGAGTACATGGCGCGCGCCCGCAAGCTGGCGCCTAAGTTCAACAGGCATAACTACACCAAGCTGTGCCGCGAGGCCATCCGCGCGTTCGACACCATGCCGCTCGTGGGCGAGGGTACCAAGCCGCGCGTGGGCGTGGTCGGTGAGATCTTGGTCAAGTTCCACCCTACGGCCAACAACCACGTGGTCGACGTGATCGAGCGCGAGGGCTGCGAGGCTGTGGTGCCGGGCCTGCTCGATTTCTTCCTGTACTCCATGAGTAATGCCGAGCTGCAGAAGGACGAGCTGGGAAGCTCTGCCACTACGCGCGCGGGCATGCAGGCGCTCATTAAGCTGGTGGACTGGATGCGTACGCCGGTGGAGGAGATGCTCGAGAAGTCCCGCCGCTTTGAGGCGCCCGAGCGCATCGGCACCATGGCCGACAAGGCCCGCACGGTGCTTTCGGTGTGCAACAACATGGGCGAGGGCTGGCTGCTCACGGCCGAGATGCTCGACCTGATCGATCACGGTGCGCCCAACATCATCTGCACGCAGCCCTTCGCGTGCCTGCCCAACCACGTGGTGGGCAAGGCCGTGATTAAGGAGCTACGCCGCCAGCACCCCGAGAGCAACATCGTCGCGGTGGACTATGATCCCGGTGCGTCCGAGGTCAACCAGCTCAACCGCATTAAGCTCATGATTAGCGTGGCCAAGGAAAACATGCGCGCCGGTAAAGGCTTTAAGCTCGAGAAGGTGGCGCCGCTCGCGATGGACGAGGTCACCGGTCAGATGCGTGCCCACGACGGCTGTGCGAGCTGCGGATCTGCCAGTGAGGAGGCCGTTGCATCGGTCGCCAAGCGCCTGGGGCGCGGCATTAAGAAGTAGCTGGTCTGCTATGGGCTAGATATGAGACAAACGGGTGGTGGCCGTACCGGCTACCACCCGTTTTTGCTTGGACATATGTTGCGCAAATGACCTTGCTGCAGCCTTCCGTGGGCTCGCCAGAGTTTTGGGCTGACTCGGGCTTTGAGGACAAGTTGCTGCAGGCCCAAGGCGATTTTTCGCTCAACGCGGGCCAGCACAGTGTGACCTATCTGCCAAGTTCCGACACGGCAACGACCGGTCGCTACCAGGTGCTGTTGTACGACAACAATTTTGGTGCGGCCGAAAGCTATCCCAAGTTCGACTGGGGCCAGCTGGGCGCCGCGGTGGTGACCGACTACAACAAAGGCACGCATTCGTTTGGGCGCATCTTTACGGTGGACGAGGTGGCGCGCACCTACGAGCTTGTGGACCAGATCGCCGTGCCGTTCTCAGGTTACGTAAGTAGTGCGCAGCGCGTCGGCAATTCGAACGGCATGCTCGTGGCATCGGGCCAGGCCAAGACCTTTACCGAGTACGATCGCTATGGACTGCTCATCGCTACATACGAGATAGAAGCCGAGAAGTACATCTACCGCGTGTACAAGTACGAGCTGTAGCGCTGCGCTCCGCATCACTTTACGTCAAATTCCACGCGATCGAGCTCGGACACGTTGAGGTCGATGAGCTTGCGGGCGACGTGGCGGTCGTGCGCCCCGAGCGCCTCGCTCGTTGTCACATGGGCGACAACCTCGCGCTCGACGATGCCCTCTTCCTCGCCCTCGGCAGCCGAGGTCTCGACGGCGACGGTGTAATCCTTAAAGCCTGGCAGCACCGCGGCAAGCTCGCGCGTGGTCTCGGTGACGCCGTAGCCGTCCTGCACGCCGGCCTGCGCCGAGCCAATGGAACCCGCCGTCATAACGATGCAGGGGATGGCAAAGATCACCGTGCCCACAATAATGCGGCGGCGCACCTTGCGTGACCGCTCGTCGACCTCGGCATTTTCCTCGGCAGTCACAATGCCGTCGCCGTTGAGGTCGCGCTTGAGCGGCACGCGCAATAGAAGCAATACGGTTTCGGCCGCCAGCGCGATAAAGACGACGTTGATGCCAAACTCGTAGAGCGCCGAGAGAAATAGCGACCCGCTTGCGATGGCGATGCCGTAGCCCGCCGCGCACAGGGGCGGCATGAGTGCGGTCGCCACGGCCACGCCGGCGATGAGCGTTGCGGGCTCCTGGTCGCGTGAGTTGCCTAGGCCGCCCGCAAAGCCGCCGGCGAGCGCGACGGCAAGGTCCCACACGGTGGGCGTCGAGTTGTCGATAATGGCGGCTGTGGTGGCGCCAAGGGGCGAGAGCTTAAAGTACAACGTGGAGGTGACCAGGCAAAAGGCCATTTGCAGCGCAAGGCTGGCGACGGCTTCGACGGTAATCTCGCGGTCGAGCGTGGCGATGCCGTATGCCATGGCAAGAACCGAGCCCATGAGCGGGCAGATGAGCATGGCGCCCACGATGGCGATGTCCGAGTCGATATCGAGGCCGATGCTTGCGATGAGCATGGCGATGATGAGGATGCACAGGTGAGAGCCGGTCAGGCGCGCCCCGTTTACAAAGCGCTTACGGATTACGTGGTAGGGCGCGCGACCCTCGCGAATGTTGAATGCGCGCTTTAAAAAGCGACCAGCCTGCTCGGCAGCCTCACTATGGGCGGGGCGGATGCCGTGGCGCCGGTGATGGCGTTCGCGTAGTCGCTTGATCTGTTGTTTGTCGAGTTTCATGTCCACCTCGTTCTGGCACGGGCCGCGCAACGCGCCCGTCGCCCTTACTCTACACCGTGGCGGGCAGGGTGCTAGTTGGATGCGAAATCCGATAGGGCGGATGACGCGGGAGCAAATGCAAATCACAGACTCAATTCCATCCCGCAAGAATATGATGCACCAGCTCCTACATATGTGACGAAATTGTGAAGCACGAGAGCGCGAATTTCAAAAAATCCGCTGGTGACCAATGTTGCGCAACAGAATTCAAAAAACAGCTCCTACATTTTGAAGCGTATGGATACATCCGTGTCAAAGGGAGAAAGCCATGGCAAACTACAGTCCACAACACTTTGAGCCTCGGGCTAAGGCCGTCAACGTCAAGGGCGTTGCTAACCGCGCCGTCGCAACCGTTTTGACGGCGGGCCTCATCGCTCAGCCGCTCATGTCGCCGCTGGCGGCAATCGCGGCACCGTCAACCGATAACGGCGATTCTGTTCAGGGGGGGGGTAGTTCTGTAGAGAACACCGTTGTCGCCGGTAACCAAGCGGTCGCAAAGACAGCTGCCCAGCTGGCCGAGGAGTCGGCAAAGCAGCTCAAGGACGCTCAGGCCGCCTACGATGCCGCCCAGAAGAAGGCCGACGCGGCGGGCCAGTCTCAAAAGCAGGCGCAGCAGCAAAAGAATCAGGCCTCGCAGGCTGTGAGCGACAACGAAATCGAGCAGAACGCAGCAGAAGTTGCCGCGCTCCAGGAGAAGATTGACGAGCTCAAAGCCGCCGTCGAAAAGACCGAGCAGCAGCAGAAGAAGCTGGGCGACCTGAACGATCAGCTCGATCAAGCCAACAAGAGTGTCGAGGACAAGACCCAGGCGCTCAAGGACGCCAAGGCAAAGCAGGATGAGGCCAAGAAGGCCCTCGACGATGCCCAGGCCAAGCTCGAGGCCATGGGTATGGACGAGTACGAGGCCGCCAAGAAGGCCGTCGAGGACGCGCAGGCAAAGCTCGATGACGCCAATAAGGCCGTTACTACTGCACAGGCCAATCTGGACCAGGCCAAGGCTGCCGAGGCCAGTGCCCAGCAGGAAAAGCAGAATACCGAGGCAGCTTTGACGACTGCCCAGGCCAAGAAGCAGGAGACTGCTGCTGCTCTCGCAGCCGCAACCACCGCGCGCGATAACGCCCAGCAGAAGTTCAACCAGGCGCAGGACGCGCTCGATGCTGCCGTCTCGGGTACGGGTGTTGACCTGAGTGCGCTTGAGGCCGCCGAGAAGGCCGCCGCTGGTGAGCTTAAGACCGCGCAGGCGGAGCTCAATGCCGCGACGGATGCCGACGCTACCGCCCAAGCGAACCTGCAGGCGGCCCAGAATACCGCCACCGCCGCGCAGGAGAAGGCCAACGCCGCCAACGCTGCCGTGGCATCTGCCCAGTCTGCATACGATGCGGCAAACAAGGAGTACAAGGACGCGGCCAGTAAGCGTGACACCGCGAAGTCGGCATACGAGCAGGCCCAGCAGACCGAAGCCGACAAGAAGGCGGAGTACGACCGACTCGTCGAGGTCCGCCAGCAGAAGAGCAACGAGTTCGATCAGGCTCGTGCTGAAGTAACCGACGCACACAATGCATACGACGCCGCAAACGCCGAGGTCGAGAAGCTCAACCAGCAGATTGCCGACCTCAAGTCGCACATGACCGTAGACCAGAATGTCATCAACCAGGGTATGTTCGGCTTCTTGAACTACATCATTGGCGGCAGCCAGTTCACAGCCACGCAGAAGTCGAATGCGAGCACTGCCGCGTCGATGCTCATGGGGACGACAGATAAACAGAGCTGGTATGATAGTTACGTCGATCAGGACATGTCTCGCGACACCAATCCGCTCTCCTTGGAGCAGATGCGTAACGCCCTGACCTATCTCGATACCCAGAACAACCTCCGCAAGGCGAACGGTCAGTCTGAGCTTAGCGTCAGCCTCCGCATGACTGCGGCAGCCGCCCTCAATACATCATATTCATCGAACATCTGGGGGCACTCGAACTGCTATTTCGATCAAGGTGAGAACCTTGCAGGCGGCGGCGGGGCATACACCGGAGGCGAGACCGAGGATACGCTTGGCTGGCCATATACCGGTCTCTACACCCAGGAGAAAAAGGCGTTCGATAAGTACGTCGAGCAGTATGGTGACGCACTTGGAAGCCATCGATATGATTCCTACTATATCTACCAGCACTACAACAGCATCTACCATGAGTGCGGGCACTATCTAAACATCATCGATGCCGGCGCGAAGGCTATCGGCATCGCGACCGGTAGCGGTAAGAATACCGATTCCGAGGTAACCGTTTTCGACTATAGCGGGAGCACGGGGCAGAAGGATTTCACTGTCTCCGAGTTCAAGAAGCTCGTCAACGACTACATCGAATCCGCCTACAATGCAGGCGGCACGCAGGAGCAGAAGGAGCAGCTAAAGCAGCTTCAGAATAAGCTGGCAGAGGCGCAGAAGAACTTCGGGACTGCTGGAACGGCTTATTCTAACGCATTGGATAAGCAAGAAAGCGCTCGCGATGCCTATACCGCGGCCGACACGAACATGAACACCGCCAAGGGCGAGTACGAGAAGGCTAAATCCAGCACCGCCGCCGCGAAGACGGCATACGACGCCGCCGAAGCCAAACTCAAGGGTGTCGACGTCAAGACGCCCCAGACCAAGCTCGACGCCGCCAAGGGCGAGGCCGCTACTGCCCAGGCAGCTCTCGATAAGGCAAACGCCACGCTTGCTGACAGCAAGACGAAGGCAGCCGAGGCCGCTGCTCACAAGGCGAAGGCTCGCAGCGCCCGCGACGCCGCCAAGGTAAAGTCCGATCAGGCCAACGAGGCGTATGACAACGCTACCGCTTCGGTCAAGGACCTTGCCGCCAAGTGCGATGCCGCCAAGACGCAGGCTCTGTCCGACGCACAGGCGAAGGCCAAGGCCGCCGAGGGCGAGCTGGCCGGCGCAAACAAGGCCTTCGAGCGCTTCGCCGGCGCCCAGAAGGCGGTCGACGACGCCAAGACCGCCTATGACGCTGCCGTGGCCAGTGTCGCCGATGCCCAGAAGCAGCTCGAGGCCGCCAACGAAGCCGTCGTCGATGCGAACCTCGATATCGTCAAGGCCAAGGCAGAGCTTGCCAACGACGAGGCACTCAAGGCTGATCTTGAGGCTGTCGACCACAAGGCATCCCTTGCCGCGGGCACGACGGGCAACGAGAAGCTGGTCAAGCTGAACGCTGCCTACGCTCGCTATAAGGCTGCCGTCGATGCCGCCGCTGGTCTCAAGGCTGCTCTGAGCGATGCCGATGCCAAGCTTTCCGATGCCAACGACGTCTATGCCGCTGCGCTTGCCGAGCTTGACGATGCCAAGGATGCTCTGGCTGCCGCGCAGGCCGAGTACGACAAGTATCATCCCAAGGCTGAGCTGCAGGCCAAGCCTCAGGTTGCACAGGCTGCTGCAAAGGCCCCCGTTGCCAAGAAACAGGCTGCGGACGCTGCGCTCGCCCAGACCGGTGATGACTCCGCGCTTGCGGGCGAGGTCTTCGTTATCGGCGGTATTACGCTCGTGGCCGCGGGCGTGACGCTGGGCGATCGTCGTCGCAAGCAGATGTAGCGTTTCGAGCGTAGTTTCTGCAACGAACTTCGGTTCATAGCAGGAGCGCTTCGATGGCTTAACCGATAAGGCCGGCGCGCTGTCAAACGCAGCGCGCCGGCCTTTCTTTGTTTCGATATCAAAAAGCCCGGTCGGTAGCCGCGATAGCTACCGACCGGGCAAATCGTAGGCAATGTGGTTGCGACCGGGCTGTCGCTAAGTTGCGACCGAACAGTCGCTCAGCCTACCCCAGCAGGCTTAAGCCCACGGAGACAAACGCCAGGATAACGCCGACGATGGACTCGCCGCCGAGCAGGCCGCTGGCGACAACCAAGCCCTGTTCCTGGAAGGCGGCGTCCTTGGCGGCCTTTTCCTCGTCCGAAAGACCGGCCTCGGCGTCGCGGTGAGCGGCCCACTTGTCGTAGGCGAGCTTAACGCAGGAGCCCAGGAAAGCCGTGAGCGACATATAGAACGGCAGGTAAACGCCTAGGCCGATCATCATGGCCGGAATGCCGAGCCAGTACATGACGATACCGGCGATAAAGCCGCCTGCGAACCACGGCACGCTCGGGATGCCCGAGACCATGGTGGCGACCACGCTTGCCTGCGCGGCAACGAAGCTCTTGTCGGGGCCAAAGGCGTCCGGACCATAGGCGGTGACGAGCGCGACCATGACGGCGGCGGCGACCAGGGCGCCCACGATGCCGCCGATGGCCTGGCCAACCCACTGTGCGCGCGGGTTGGTGCCCAGCACGGCGCCGGCCTTAAAGTCGTTCATGACGTCGCCCGCAAGGCCGCACGCCACGGCCACGATGCCGGCGATGAAGAACAGCTTGACCTGCGCGAGCTGCGCGAAGGCAGCCACGATGAGCATGACGATGAGGCCAAAGATCTCCATGGGGTCGATACCCGTCTGGCCGCAGCTCTGCGCGCTCATGATGGTGGTGACAAAGGTGAACAGCGTGACGATGACGGCTGGAACGGGGCCAAGATCGAGTACGATGGCAACGATCACGGCGATGGCGGCAGCGCCCAGGCCGATGATACCGGCGTCGAGCTTAAGGGAGCCCGAGATGAGCGACTGCTCGTCGGTGTCGGTGGAGCTGTCGGCGGCGAGGCCGCGGACGATACCGGCGACCTGCGGCAGGATGTCCTTGAGGACAACGGCGACGCCAAAGCCCATCATGAGGCCCATACCCAGGGACTTAACAATGCCCTGTGCGGTCATAACGTCAAACAGACCGGCAGCGGTGCCGCCGACAATGATGCCAAAGTTGCCCAGCAGCGCGCCGGCAAACCAGAACGCGACGGGGGCGAAGCCCACCAAAAAGCCGATGGACAGCAACATGGGCGAGTTGTAGATGGCAAAGGTCACGCCGGGGATATTGAGCGTGCACAGCATACTGGGCACAATGCCCAGAGCATCGCGCAACACGCTGTAGATGCCGGCGATGGCCATGGAGCCAAAGAGCTGCTTGCCGGTCTTGCCGCCGGCCTCGGTCGCGCGCAGGGTCTGAGCTGCGGCGTTGCCGGTGGGGAACTCAAGCGCGGCGTCCACGATAAAGTGACGGTGGATGAGTGCTGTCGCCAGAAGGCCCAAGACGGTGCCGGCGAGCGCCACGATAAACATGTCGAGCCAGCTGATCTGGTCGGCATAGCCCAGCATCCAGGCGCCCGGGATGGTAAACGCCAGACCGCCGGCGACCATGGCGCCCGCGGACATGATGGTGTGGGTGACGTTGGCCTCGTTGAGACTGGCGTTGCCCATGAGCTTTAGGAAGAACAGCGAAATGACGGCAGCGAAAATGATCGGCCAGGGGAGGGCGCCCATCTTGAGGGCGGTATAGGCCGAGCTTGCCGTGATGATCACGCAGCCAAGGACGCCGATGACGACGCCGCGCAGCGTGAGTTGCCCGCGCATCGAAGCGCGGTTCGAGGGATTGCTCATATAAAACTCCTTTGCGTATATCCGCTTCCCCCGGGAGCGCCGTTACGGATACGGCGCGGGAAGTCGGGTTACCAAGGGCCGCCGCGTGAGCTCGCAAACGACCGCGCACCAGTATAGCCGCAAGCTAGTCATTTTGGGATGACTGGTTTAGGTAGGCGATATACTGCTGGGCAGACGAAAGGAGCGCCGACGATGCTTAATGGGTGCGCATATATATTGACGGTCGACGTGGGCAACACGTTCATTCGCTTTGGCCTGTTTGCAGAGGATTCGGCCGCGGCGCAGGAATGTCCGCTTGCGACGTGCGAGATCACCACGCCGTCGAGCATCACAGCAGACGAGGCGCGCATGCGTCTCGTGCAGGTCATGGCCGCGCTGGCGGCCGATGCGGGTGTGCCCGGGGTGCTCGTACCCGCCGCGGCTGTGCTGAGCTGCGTGGTCCCGGCGCTCGAGCGCCCGTGGAAGGCGGCGCTTTCCCGCACCTGCACGGGGCGCGTGCTCACCGTGGGGCCGGGACTTAAGACCGGCATGCCCGTACACTACGATGACCCGGCCGAGATCGGCCCCGACCGCATCGCCGATGCCGTGGCGGCCCGCGCCGTCTACGGCTCGCCGTGCATTGTGATCGACCTGGGCACGACGACCAATATCGAGGTCATCGACGCGCACGGTACCTTTGTCGGCGGCGTTATCGCGCCAGGCCTGGCGCTCGGCGCCCGTTCGCTTTCGGCGGCAGCAGCGCGCCTGCCTCAGGTTGAGCCCTCGGCGCCGACACACGTCATCGGCCGCAACACGCGTGAGGCCATGCGCTCGGGCGTGGTTCTGGGCGAGGTAGCCCGCATCGACGGCATGCTCGACATGGTGCTCGCCGAGATGCGCGCGACCAAGGCGGCGGGGGAGGACAGCGTGCCCATCGTCATTACCGGCGACGATGCCGAGGCACTTGCGGCCCTGGTCGGCCATAGCCTGACGGTCGATGACGCGTTGACGCTGCGGGGCCTCGCCGAGCTCTACCACATCAACCAAAAACCCCGCCGCGCGTAGGGCGGGGGGCTGGTGGGATAAACGCCCCTACCTTTCACCTGCTACAATGGGTCAAACTATTGCGATTTCGGAGGTGTCTGGCATGTCGGACGATCTTCATCAAACCGCGTCGGGCAAGCGCCGCGACGTTATTAGCTGGGATGAGTTCTTTATGAGCGTGGCCATCGCCGCGCAGCGCCGCAGTAAGGACCCCAACACGCAGGTGGGCGCGTGCATCGCCAACACCAACCACCGCATCCTTTCGGTGGGCTACAACGGTACGCCCTCGGCGCTCAACGACGACTTTTTCCCGTGGGGCACGAGCGACGACCCGTTGCAGGATAAGCACAACTACGTGGTGCATGCCGAGGCAAACGCCGTGCTCAACTACCGTGGCTCGCTCAAGGACCTCGAGGGTTCCACGGTCTACGTCACGCTGTTCCCGTGCCACGACTGCGCCAAGATCCTGGCGCAGGTGGGCGTGGGCGAGGTTGTCTACCTGGACAATAAGTACGCCGACACCGACGACGGCCGCATCAGTCGCCGCATTCTCGACTCCTGCGGCATCAGCTACCGCCAGGTCATCGTCGATGTCCACATCGGCACCGGGGAACAAACTCAGCAGTAGCGGCAGCGTGTGCTAGCGCCGGGCGTCGGCAAAAGCAGCTAAAAAAGCCCCGTCCCAAATTGACTGCTCGTGAAAGTCGTGTCCGCGCGCATGGACGGCTCGTGAGCGGGTACATGGCTGTAGTAACATAGCTCTGTCCGCGGGCGCGCCCGCGTTATTGTGAGAAAGGAGCCCCTGTGGCTGTTAACGAAGAGCTGCTTAAGAAGGTTCTTGAGGAGATCCGCCCCAACCTGCAGGCTGACGGCGGCGATATGGAGTATGTGGGCGTCGACGACGAGGGCGTCGTCCAGCTTGAGCTTCAGGGTGCCTGCGCCGGCTGCCCTATGAGCGCACTGACCCTGTCCATGGGTATCGAGCGTATCCTCAAGGAGCACGTACCCGGCGTTACCCGTGTCGAGCAGGTCAATGCCTCCGGCGAGACCGAGGACCTGTACGACGAGTATGCGCCGTTCTAAGATGCGAAAGCTGCGGGCGATGTGCTCCGCATAGACGTCACGCCCAAATATGCGGCTGCGAGCGCAAGGCCCGCGGCCGCATTTGTATGTAGGGAGCAAGGGGACCGATATGCTCAACGACCTCTACCATATGCTTGATCCCGTCGCGATTTCGGCGGGGCCCATCACCATCTACTGGTACGGCTTGGCCTACGTGGTCGGCGCTCTGCTCACGGCGGTCGTCATGTATCGCACGCAGCGTCGCTGGGGTTTCGACATTACGGTCGACGACCTGACGAGCGTCGTGGTCGGTGTGGTCTTTGGCCTTATCATTGGCGCCCGCCTGTTCTACGTCATCTTTTACGGTGATGGCTACTACTGGGCGCATCCGCTCGAGATCTTCGCCACCAACGAAGGCGGCATGAGTTTCCACGGCGGCCTGGTGGGCGGCATCATCGGTGGCGTGCTCGTGTGCCGTATGTACAAGCTCGATGCCTGGACTATCGCCGACCTTGCCGTTATCGGTGCTCCGCTGGCCCTGTGCCTGGGGCGCTGCGCCAACTTTGTCAACGGCGAGCTGTGGGGCAAGCCGACCGATTTGCCCTGGGGCGTGATCTTCGGCGGCGCCGCGGGCGATATGCCGCGCCATCCCTCCCAGCTCTACGAGGCATTCCTAGAGGGCATTGTGCTCTTTTGCATCTTGCAGGTGCTCAGCCGCAAAAAACCGCTGCTGCCCCAGGGCACGTTTATGGGCGTGTTTGTGATGGGTTACGGCATCGTCCGCTTCCTCATTGAGTTTGTGCGCGTGCCCGATGCCCAGCTGGGCTATCTGCTGGGCGGCGTCATCACCATGGGTCAGCTGCTGAGCCTGCCGCTCGTAATCGCAGGACTGGCGCTCATCATCTTCGCCCGACACCGCAATCGCCCCCAGCGCATCTACCTCGACGCCTAGCCACCACATGTCACCACAAGGGGGACAGGCACCTTTGTGGTGGTTTTGCCGGGCAACGATGACAGAACCGTAACGTTTCCCCAGATAAAACCTGCCAAAATAAACCTGTCCCTTTTTGGCAGGTTTCTAGAAAGGCTATTCGGACTGTGAAGGATTCCGACCTCTCCGCAAGGGCTGCGCGCGACGCCGCCCGCATCGTTTGGTTTAAGCGCTATCCCGCCAAACAGACGCTCATCGCATTTTTGCTCGCCCTGCTGGCGACCACGGCGTTTTCCATCGATCCCGCCCCGGTGTCGAGCAACGCGGTCCTGGCGATCGACCCCAAGGCGACGGGCACGCTCTACGTGTGCTACGAGGTACTTCTCTCGTTTGCCGGCCATACCGACGCAGTGATGCTGCTCGCGCTTGCCTGCTTGCTCACGCTGCCGTTTCGCTATGTGTTCTTTGGCCGCGGTGACGCTTGGCGCCCGTCGGTCGTGCTGCCATCGCTGTTCTTTGCCGTTTGCATGGTGTTCGGCCGTAGCTACGACCTTGCCGATTCGGCAGAGATTGTGCTGGGCGACAAGGCACGCGTTATCTGCGCCTGGATTGGCGGCGCGGGCTGGATGCTTCTGGCGATTGTGGCCTTCTATCTGGCTTTTGAGTTTTTGGATTGGTTGAGCTCCCGCCGCATTCCGTTTTCGGAGACCCACTTTGGCCGCGTGTGGCGTGTTGCCCACGCCGTGCTCTCGGTCCATCCCTTTGTCGGGCCGTTTCTTGTGCTCATGATTGCCTGGGCGCCCACGCTTATCGCCTCGCTGCCCGGCCTCTTTATGGGAGATACGGGCGCGCAGATCCGCCAATGGTTCAACTATCCCAACGGCACGAGCGACTACCTGCGTCTGCTCAATCCCAATGTGTTGCTCAACGGACATCACCCCGTGGTGCACACGGCTATCATCGGTTCGTGCGTCCAGCTGGGGCTTTCACTGTTCAACAGCGCCAACGCAGGTCTTGCCATCTACACCTGCGCTCAGTTCGTCATTACGGCCGCCTGTATGGCCTATTCCATCTCGTCGCTGCGCAAGCTAGGCGTGAGCCTGCCGGTCCGCGGCGTGATCTTGCTGTTCTTTGTGTTTATGCCCATGTTCTCCAACTACGCGGCCCTGCTTACCAAAGATGTGCTGTTTGCCGACGCGTTTTTGGTGCTGTTGGTGCAGACCGTGAAGCTTGTGGCATGCGGCCTGCCCCGTCGCGATGCCAATGCCGAGCGTGCGGGCGAACAGAGGCCCGTGCTCTTTGTGCGCCATGACTGGCTGCTGCTCGCTATGGGCGCCATGGGTTCCACGTTTCTGCGCAACGGCGGCCTGGTGTTTCCCCTGGCGGCATGCGTAATCGCGGCGGCGTTTTGCGCATGGGACGCGCACGTGGCTCGTCGTGCAGCCAAGCAGGCTGGTGCTGCGCCTTCGGGCACCACCCCGCGTTTCCGCTGGGTGGGAGTTCTTGCGGTGCTTGCACTCTGCCTTGCCTCTAATATGTACTTCACCAAGGTCTTTATGCCGGCACATGACATCACGCCTGGTTCCAAGCGCGAAATCCTCTCGATTCCGTTCCAGCAGACGGCTCGTTTTGTCCAAAAGCACGACGGCCTCAACTCGGGCGTCAACCCCACGGTTAAGGAGGACGGCACCATCGTGGAGGCTCCTTGCGACGGCTTGGTGACCGACGAAGAGCGTGCCGTGATCGACCGTGTGCTCAAGTACGAGAATCTGGGCCGCCGTTACAACCCGGATAAGTCGGACGCCGTCAAAAATTGCTTTAACGAGTACGCCTCGCAGGAGGACATCAAGGCCTATTTTGAGGTGTGGGCCCAGATGTTCAAAAAGGATCCCGAGTGCTATATCTCGGCGCTCATCAATAACTACTACGGCTACTTTTATCCGAGTGCCCGCGATGCGTGGGTCTACAGCACGGCGCGCAGTGCCGAGATCATGGCGAAGCCCGATAACCTCAAGTACTTTGACTTCCATCCGGTCGACAGCAAAGCCGTGCGCTGGTGCGACCACCTGATTAACCTGTACCGCGTGGCGGTGCAGCGCATTCCGTTTATCTCGCTCACCATGAGCTCGGCCACCTACGTGTGGATCATGATCGTCGTGGTGGTCTACCTGTTGCGCCGCCATTCGTGGCGCGCGCTGGCCATCTGGATACCGCTGCTGGGTGTGCTCGTTGTGTGCCTGATTGGTCCATGTAATGGGTCGACCTACATGCGCTACCTGTACCCGGTCATTGCATGCATGCCTTTCGCCATCGGCGCCACGATCACCCGCAGCGACCTCCTCTGGACCTAACCAAAGATTAGCGCATTGGGGTCAGGCTGCTTTGTGCCAAGGGGCTGCATCATCACGACGCCTTCATTTTTTTGTTTATCTCACAGGCCAGTAGGTATATCATTTATAGCGTTTGTTTATATTGCCCGAGCATTCGCGCTGGGCTTTAGGTCGAAACCGATAGGAGACACGTATGTCCGGACACTCTAAGTGGGCCACAACCAAGCATCGTAAGGGCGCGCAGGACGCCAAGCGTTCCGCCCTCTTCTCCAAGCTCAGCCGCAACATCACCGTTGCTGCCCGTCTCGGCGGCGACCCGCTGCCCGAGAACAACGCCAGCCTCGCCGCTGCCGTTGCCAAGGCTAAGGCTCAGTCCATGCCTAAGGACAAGATCAAGTCCGCTATCGATAAGGCCTTTGGTTCGGGTGCCGATGCCGCCGTCTACGAGAACATCGTGTACGAGGGCTACGGTCCCGCCGGTGTCGCCGTCTACGTCGACTGCCTGACCGACAACCGCAACCGCACCGCCGCCGATGTCCGTTCCGCCTTCTCCCACGCTGGTGGCAACCTGGGCACCTCCGGCTCCGTCGCCTTCCAGTTTGAGCGCAAGGGTCAGATCGTCGTCGCCAAGGAGATCCTGGACGAGAACGCCAAGAAGGAGACCATGATCGCCAACGGTGCTGCTGGTGACGAGGATGAGTTCATGATGGCCATCGCCGAGGCCGGTGGCGAGGACTACGAGGACGCCGGCGAGGAGTGGATCGTCTGGACTACCGCCAACGAGGTCATGGCTGTCTCCAAGGCGCTCGAGGAGCAGGGCGTCCAGGTCAAGGGCTCCGAGACCACCATGGTCCCGACCACCCCGACCGAGGTCTCCGGCGCCGACGCCAAGAAGGTTCAGCGCCTCATCGACCGTCTTGAGGAGCTCGACGACGTCCAGGATGTTTACAGCACCATGGACATGACCGACGAGGTCATCGCTGCCCTCGAGGAGGAGTAGGCCCGCACGGATTGAGCCGTGCATATCTGGGCATAATGAAGCGAGCATGCAAGCCTCGTGGAATAGATGAGCCGGATCCGCGTGCAATGAGGCACCGGACCCGGCTCTTTTATAATGATGCGAATCGTTTTGCATTCTGTGGATCGAGATTTGAAGGGAGCGCTGCATGCGCGTGCTCAAACGAGCCCTGGCGATCGTGTATCTTGCCGCCGCCGTCGTGGCGCTGGGTACGTTAGTCTGCCAGTTTTGGGGGCCATATACCTATCGCTTTATGCTGTTGATGCGCGATCCGCTGCCTCGCATCGTTGTTACGGCGTGCGGCGGTGTCGTGGCGCTCGGCGTGCTCGTGGGTTTCTTCCGCCTGATGTTTGCTCGTCGCGAGCCGTCCTGCGTGCATCCGGCGGGGGAGCGCAATATCGAGGTCACGCTCGCTGCCCTCTCCTCGTGTGCTCGTACCGCGGCAGAGCGCGACAACCGAGTGATGATCGAGCATGTCGAGGCGCGCGTGCAGGGCTCCGACGAATCGCACGTCCGTTTTAAGGTCGACGCCATCGCGCTCGACGACCGGGATGTGGCCTCCCAAGCTATCGCGATGCAGCAACGTATCGAGGAGGCCTGCGACACTATGCTCGGCACGCCGGGCACGACTGCGCGCATTCGTTTTTTGCCATCCAAGACTACCGTCCAGACCGTGGAGGTTTCCGGTGAGTGATACCAATCAAGACAAGACCGTCCGCACCCCGCGCCTGACTATCGATCAGAGCGCCGCGCCGGCAGGCGAGGTCGTCGATCCTAAGGTGGAGGGTACCGAGTCACATGACGCGGTCGCCGATGATTTTGATGAGGCCATGGGTCTCATCAAGGGTACGGGGGCAGCCATCTGGAGCTATGCCGTCCGTCATCCCAACACCACGCTTGGAGCCGTCGCTGGTTTTGTGCTCGCCGTGCTGGTGCTCACGCTCGGCCTGTGGGATACGCTCGTCATCGCTTTCTTTGTGCTGATCGGCGCCGTGATTGGCCAGATCCGCGACGGCGAGAACGGGATCGTCAACTTCTTCGGCCGTCTGTTTAGCGGCCGCTAGTATGTATTCGACCGCCGCGTGTGCGGTGGGCATAAGGAGGAACCATGGCTTTTAACACGAAGGTCGATGTGGCCGATACTGAGCCCGAGGCAGACGAGACCGTCGCCGCCGAGGCCGAGGACGTAACGCTCGAGGACGAGGCGCTCGTCGAGGCCGAACCCGCCGACGATGCGGACGAGGATGATGAGGAAACAGACGAGTCCGAGGACTCGCTGACCTATTCCAACGGTGTAATCGAGAAGATCGTCGCCATGGCCACCCGCGAGGTGCCGCACGTCCTGGGCATGAAGGGCAACCTCATGCACTTTGTGCAGGAGCAGTTTGGTGCCGAGAACCTGACCAAGGGCGTGACGGTCGAGGTCACCGATGACAACCGCGTGGTCGTCAACATTTCCGTCATTATCGAGTACGGCGCCTACGCGCCCGCGATTTTCGACGACGTCAAGGCGCGCGTGACCGAGCGTCTGGCCGCGATGACCGGCCTTGAGGTGGCAGGCGTCAACCTACGCATCGAGGATGTCATCACCCCCGAGGAGTACGAGCACCGCACCAACCAGCACGAGTAACCTACCAAAAAGGGATGTTTATTTTAGCAGGTTTTATCTGCGAAAACGTCAAACGGCCGGCCGCACGGATGTATGTGCGGCCGGCCGTTATTTGTATGTCCCCGATGTAGGCATACCGCTCGTCTAACTAGGGGTTGCAATCGTCGTGTTCCGCGTTACCCTAATGGGCGCATTGTTTCCAAATTGTTAACGAGGGGTTGCCGTAATGGCTGACGAGCACGAAACAGAAAGCCAGGCATGGGCGATTGAGGCTGCCGCGGCAGAGGCGGCATCGCGAGCTGCCGAGGAGGTACATCGTCCTCCCGTGGTGCCGATGGAGCGCGTGGTTGATCGCACCGATATCGAGCGCGGCGAGCGTGCCGGCCAAAAGCGTAGCCAGGAGCCAGGCTTCCCGCGCTTTTTCGCCGAGCTCAATCTGGGCCTGATTCTTACGGCCTTTGCCATCGTTGCGTTTAAAACCCCTAATCACTTTGCTTTTGGCGGCACCTCGGGCGTGTCGGTTATTCTGTCCACGCTGTTCCCGACCCTGCCCGTCGGCGTCTTTATGTGGATTATCAACGCGGTTCTCGTCGTTTTGGGCTTTATCTTTTTGGAGCGCAAGGCAATCCTGTGGAGCGTCTTCGCCTCGTTTGCGCTGTCCGCCTATGTTTCGCTTTTCGAGCTCTTTATCCCGACCAGTGTCTCGATGACGGGCGATATGTGGCTCGACCTGTGTTTTGCCGTGATTCTGCCGGCGCTCGGCAGCGCCATCGTCTTTGATATCGGCGCCTCGACGGGTGGCACGGACATTCTTGCCATGATCCTCAAGCGCCGCACGACGCTCGAGATTGGCCGCGCCCTGCTGCTGGTCGATATCGGCATCGTGGCCATCGCGGCCTTCTTGTACGGCCCGCGTGTCGGTCT